>CAZBIT010000061.1:0-9072 GCA_964491835.1 uncultured bacterium | reverse complement strand
GAAAAGTGTCGATTGTCAATTTTTCCTTTTTTGTGCAGGTTAACAAAAATAAAATAATTGTAAAAAATGTAAATCCAATCGTTAGATAAAAATATTTCTTACACATATTTTCCTCACTTTGTTTAAATGATTTTTGTATGACTTTATTTTATCCAAAATATTGAATAAATATTGATAACATTGAAATGTAAATAACAAAACAATTGAAAAATATATAAAAAATTTATTTTATTTATATACAAAAGTCAAGATGAAATTAAATAAAATTTTAAATCTATACATTTTAAAACAACATCAAAAAAAATCAATTGATTTCAATTACCAAATATTATTATTTTATATGAATTGATTCAAATACATTTAATGGAGTAAAAACTGGAAACTTTGAAGGAAAATCTGAAAACGTTAGTGGTGGAAATTTTTTGCCATTAGGGAATCCACCTCAAGAAAAAAATGAGGACTGGATTGTCCTTCTTAAACTACGAGAGTGAGTTAGTAACATACTCATGTATTTCGTTCATAAAACCCAAATTCATACGCAGTATCAAACATTGCAACGATGTTTTCAGGTGGAATTCCATATTGAACATTATGAACGCTATTAAAGACGTAACCACCTCCGGATTTAAAATCTTCAAGATTTTTCCGCACACTTTCTCTGATTTCTAATGGTTTTGCAAATGGTAGAACGTGCTGAGTATCTATTCCACCCCCCCAAAAAACTATCCTATCACCAAATTCCTTTTTAAGTTTTTTCGGTTCCATATTAACCAGACCGATTTGAACGGGATTCAATATATCCGCTCCATTGTCAATAAGGTCATTGATATATTCATAGCAGGAGCCACAGGTATGATACCATATTTTTGCACTTGTAAGCGATTTAATATGCTGAACAAGTTTTTTCTGTCTCGGTTTAACTATTTTACGATAAAAGTTTGGTGAAAAAAGTGGCCCATCTTGTCCTGCCAAGTCATCACCAATCATTATAACATCTATAATATCTCCCACTTCTTTCATAAATCCTGTATAAAAATCCATCCAGAATTTCAGTGTGCTATCAAGAAGTGCCTCGCAAAATGATGGTTGTGTTATCATATCAATAAACCATTGTTCGAGCCCCCTCATATACCAGCAAATCTCATATACTACGCCTCCAATACAGGTGCATAGTGCATAAGGTGTCTCATAGCGCATTTTTAATGCCTTCTCTCTTACACCTGTGAAACGTGTTGGGTCATTACCTTTCGGGAATGGATAGTCATAAATGTCTTTTATTGTAGCATTTTTGAGGGGATGATATGACATATCCATATACAATTGCTGGTCATCGGGCATCGACCAAACCACACCAAATTCATCCCTTAAATCATGCCAAACTCTACCATTACGGAAATTTTTTTCAATAGAACCCTTGAAACTATCGGGACCGTGAGCACAAATATATCGAGTATCAACTCTAAATCGTTGAAGAATATCCTCACATGGCACTGCGAGTTGCTGAACAGGGTCAAGAATCTTAATGTCATCCTTAATTCCAAGATATTTTAGTAAACTCTCATACGCTTTTTTATGAATGCCTGTCTGAAAACCCCCAAGGTCGATAGGCACTCTGTCAGGAATCTTATGATTTATGGCTCTTAACACCCGTTCCCGCGATGTCATTGTTTCTTTGAACTTCACATTAAGTTCTCCTCTTTATAGCCATTTGTTAATGTTGAAAAAATTGAATTAATGAATTTTATTTGCCAAACATTGCAAGATAATTTCCAGCACCAATAACAACCGTTGATATAATTAAAACAATTATTCCATAAATGATAATAAAAAGTGTTCGATTGCTTGAACCTCTCCATTCTCTGAAAATTAGCCCCCATATATTACTGAAAACAATTATGAATGCCATATGAATGCTCCAACTTGAGAAACTATATTTACCCATTTTTGTAGTCCCCATCCCATAAAACATAAACTGAAAATACCAGATAGTTCCTGCAAGGGCAGAGAAAAAATAGTTGACAAGAAGTGGAGCATTTTTGCTATTAAGATAATCCTTTGACGAGTGGTTTTTTATATTAAGAATTAAGCACCAGATAAAGTTTGTAGTGAATCCTCCGATAAGTATTACCACAAAAACTGGGCTATTTTGCCAAAGAGATTCAGTTCCATAAGAAACGGCAAGTTCTGCTATCGGTTTCCCTGCTGCAATGCCAAAAGCAAAACAAGCACTCATTACACCGCATAAAAATGCAATCCAGACTCCTTTTTTAAAATTAAATTCTTTGATTGTTTCTTTCTTTTGAACTTCTGAAAGTTCTTTCTCCTTTGACATTCCTGCCAAACCGCACACGCCAATTCCGATAAGACAGACAAGAACACCTCCAAGAGTAACCATACCGGATGCACTTCTAATCATATCGTCAAAAATCCCGAAATATATTGGAGGCACGATTGTGCCGAACATCGCACAGTATCCAAGAGTAAATGCATATCCTAAGGACATTCCAAGATACCGAACAGATAATCCAAAAGTTAGTCCACCGATACCCCACAACACTCCAAATAAATAACACACACCAAGAGTACTTATTGAAGCACTTTTTAAAACATTTATGAGGTTTGGAACCGTTAAAAAAGCGACTATCCAAGGAATAATAATCCAAGAAAAAAATCCGCCAACAAGCCAGTAACTTTCCCAAGACCAGTTCCGAACCTTCTTATAAGGAATATAAAAACTTCCAGCTGCAAATCCCCCTATTGCAAGTATAAAAACTCCCAAAACAGGATTCATAATAATATACCAAATTAGTAAGACATATATACAATGATAATCTTTATAAATTTATTAAATTTTATATTAAAAAACAATTTTTTTTAAAATTTTTTAAAGATTTCATCTCAATAATATTTTTTTAAATTACAATCATTTTTTCTCATTAGTATCAATACAAACAAAAAACATTAACTTGACAAACTTCTTTTAATTTACTATAATAATTTTGATTTTTCAAAATGTTATGAAAGCATAAACATTTCACAACTTTTTTAACTACGTATAAATGAAAATTATGTCTGAAAATGAATCGAAAAAAACAGTTAGAACGTTTGCAATTGCATCATTTCTGAATGATTTTGGCTCAGATATAATTTATCCAATCTGGCCATTATTTGTCACAACTTTTTTAGGTGCAAATATGACCGTTCTTGGTTTTATAGATGGTTTAGGTGACGCAATTGTTTCATTATCACAAGCATTATCCGGTTATATATCCGACAGAATCAGAAAAAGGAAGGTTTTTGTATGGGTAGGTTATTTATTTGGCTCATTATCGAGAATCGGATATGCCTTTTCAAATTCTTGGCATTATCTAATTCCTTTTAGAATATTAGACCGTGCCGGGAAAATAAGAAGTGCACCGAGAGATGCCATTATCGCTGACGTTTCAACGAAAGAAAACAGGGGTGAAAACTTTGGATTGCTTCGAACAATGGATAACTTGGGTGCCGTGTGTGGAATTGTAACTTGCCTTTTGTTCTTTGGACTGTTAGGATATAGAAAATTATTTTTGCTTGCCTCAATACCATCAATTATAGGAGCACTCTTAATTTTATCTTTGATAAAAGAAAAAACAGTATCGGACATTAAAATTTATAAAGGAGTCTCTTTAAAGGATTTAGATAAGAATTTTAGATTATTCATTCTTTTAAGTTCATTTTTTGCTTTGGGTTCTTTCAGTTATTCTTTTTTATTGATATATGCAAAGGAATTTGGATTTAACATAACATTTATTCCCGTGCTCTACTTAATCTTTACGGTTGTTGCTTCCATCTTTTCCTTACCTTTTGGAAAACTATCTGATAAATTGGGAAGAAAACCAATACTGATTTTATCTTTTATTTTTTGGGGAATAATATGTTTAATCTTAATTTTCATTCACAACCACTCCGCAATCATTTTAACGTTTGTTTTATATGGTTTGCATAAAGGAGCGTTGGAGCCGGTGCAAAGAACATTTGTCTCAGAACTTGCCCCGGTGGAATTCAGAGCAAGCAGTTTAGGCGGATTTCAAATGGTTATTGGTTTATGCGCTCTACCATCTTCTCTTATCGCTGGTTTACTCTGGGATAAAATTAATATGTTCATACCATTTTACTTTTCTCTTGGATTAACGATTTTATCAATCATAATATTGTTATTTATTAAAGAAAAATAAATAAATTTCTTATAATGTTTTCAATGGATATGATTATGAGAAAATTAAGGTTTGGACTAATTGGATGTGGTGACATTTCAAAAAAACGTGTAGCCCCTGCTTTGAGAGATTTGCATAATGTTGATTTTGTGGCAGTGAACCGTGCTAACTATGAAATTGCTGAATCTTTTGCACGAGAGTTTGGTGCTAAAAAATGGTATAAAACCTGGCAGGAATTAATTTCTGACGATGAAATAGATGCCGTATACATTGCCACACCCGTTTATCTACATTGCCCTCAAACCATTGCTGCTGCAGAGTCAGGAAAACACGTGTTATGCGAAAAACCAATGGCAATGACCATAGAAGAATGCGATAAAATGATATCCGTCTGCAAGGTAAATAATGTAAAATTGGGAATTGCCTATTATCGCCACTTCTACCCTGCTATTAATCGAACAAAAGAAATCATTGCCTCAGGTGAAATTGGTCAAGTCGTTTTTGTTCAAATTAATGCGTTTGAGTATTTTAATCCCGAACCACCCGACAGAAGGTGTTGGTTTCTAAAGAAATCCGAAGCCGGTGGAGGTCCAATGTTTGATTTTGGATGTCATCGGATTGAAGTGCTATTAAACATTCTTGGACCTATAAAATTTACGAAAGGATTTATAAGCAAAGTCCTTTTTGAAAGAGAAGTTGAAGATACGTCAACTGCGTTTTTTAAATTCGAATCCGGTGCAAATGCCGTCTTGAACATAACCCATTCTGCTTTTGAACCGCAAGACACACTTGATATTTTTGGCGATAAAGGTTCCATTCACATTCCAATTCTTAATGCTGGTGATATAACCATTAAAACAGAAAACATAACGCGCACAGAAAAACATCCACCCCATCCAAATCTTCATCAACCACTAATTGATGATTTTACCAATGCAGTTCTCAATAATCGAGAGCCAGTAGTCAATGGGACTATTGGTAAAGAAGTAGCAAAAATAGAGGAACTCATATATAATGATTGGAAATTTATTTAGAACATAATGTATAAAAATATTAAATTAAATAAATACATAAAAGTTTAATCATTTTCCACCTTTCCCTGAATATATTAAATAATAACTTGACTATTATCAGTGCATTTATTATAATAAAATAACTTTAATACTCTAAAAACTAATGGGGGAGCATTTATGAAAGTTGAACTCTTATCCATTACTCCTTATGCAGAAAAATTGATAGAGAACATCGGTAGGACTTCTTACTTATCATTTGAAAAACAGAAAAAGGGAACATATATTGATTTTATAAAAATGCTCATTAAAAATGATGACCTTTCTGTTTTAGAGCACGCTTACGCTACTTTCAGGATTATAGGAAATTCAAGAGCGTTTACTCACCAATTAGTAAGACACCGACTTTGTTCTTATACTCAACAATCACAAAGATATGTTGATGAACATAACTTTAAATACGTTGAACCAGAATCTATCAAAAATGATAAAAGTGCACATAATCTTTTTATTAACTTTATGAATAAAGCAAAAGAAATTTATTCAGAACTTCAAAAATTAGGAATAGCAAACGAAGATGCAAGATTTGTCCTGCCAAATGCAGTTGAAAGTGAAATAGCAATCACAGCCAATTTCAGACAATGGAGGCATATTATGGAAATTCGTGGACATCCAGATGCTCAATGGGAAATCAGAACAACTGTAATTGAAATATTAAAAATTTTGAAAAAACACGCTCCAACAGTATTCGCTGATTTTCAAATCGATGATGAAAAAAAGATTGTAACAAAAACAGAAATATAATTAATTCCTAATAACAAAATTAGATAAAAAACAAAAAATCCCATTCAATTAAGTTAATTTAACACAAATAATAGCCACCACTTTTTTGGTAAAACCTTAAATCTCACAAAATTCATTCATATATTATTGCAATAACTTACTTTTTTTATTAAATTTTATATAATTTGAAAATCATAATTTCAATCATAATTATTAAAAAAGTGAGGAGTTATGAAAAAGAGTTTTTGGGATGAATACGAAACTTCTCCTCGAGGTATTATATCCCCTCATATTATTATTCCACTTGCTGTTGCTGGAATTATTATAATTGTAATCTCAATTTATTTCGAATATAACTTTCGGAAAAAAGAGTACCTTACGCTTTTGAATAATCAAGCAAAACTTTTCATTTCTACATTGGTAAATTTAGGTCAAAATACCCTTCAAGCCGCAGATGCCCTTGAAACAGAAATCGAACAAAGAATGTTATCCAATCTCCAACTAATCTCTGCCTTGAATGAACTTACTCCTTTTACTAAAAAAACACTAAAAGAACAGCAGTTAAAAAGCCAGTTTGATAGATTGGATATTTACAATAAAAATGGAAAACTTGTCGTTTCTGTATCAGATTCAAGTTCTGAAAAAGAAAAAATTCCTTCCGACATTTTATTAGCAGTAAATGAAGGAATTCTTGATGAGATAATTCTTACATCTGAAGATACAACAGCAGCATTAAGTGGAAGATTTATTACTCTCGTTCACAGCAGAAAAGGGGGGTCTGTTGTGGGAATGGTAAATGCTGAAAGCATTCAAACCTTTCGAAACCTTTATGGTTTTGGAAGATTTTTTAAAGAATTTAAAAAGACAGAATCAGTTGAATATGTCGTTTTACAGAATCCAGAAACCATTATTGCAGGAACATTTCAGCCATATAAACTTTCAACCTTTAATGACGACAAATTTTTACAGGAAACTTATAAACAGAATGAAGTAAAAACACGTATTATTTCTTATAATAAAAAATCAATTTATGAATCAACTGTTCCTTTCATTATTGATAAAGAACCAATTGGAATTTTGCGATTGGGACTCTCAATGGAAATATACGAACAATTAAATTCGAAAGTTAAAAAAAGATTTATTATTTCTGGGATTCTTGTTCTAATTATGAGTGTTGCACTTTTGAGTTTTTATCTCAGTCATAAACATCGGAAAATTCTTCGAGAAGGTTTTATTCAATTACAGCAATATACAAACGTCATATTGGAAAATATTGGAAGTGGGATTATCACAATTGCCAATAATGGAATCATTCAGTTGATTAATAAACAGGCATCTGCTATATTAAAAAAGAATAAAGAAGCTATTATTGGCTACAATGTCGATACACTGCCAAATGAAATATTTCAAATATGCAGGGAAAGCATATCTAATGAGAAAGAAATACTCCAACCATATTATATATGGTTACAGGAAGGAGCCAATCTTCAACAACTGAGTCTCAGAACAACCCTTCTGAAAAGAAATTCAATTATGGAAACCTGTATTTTGCTTATAGACGACACAACTGAACAGGCACGACTTGAAGAACAATTGCGTCGTCAGGAAAAATTGACAGCAATGGGTAAATTAGCATCAAGTGTTGCTCACGAAATCCGAAATCCTTTGAATTCAATCGGATTGATTATTCAACGACTTGGGAAAATATTTTCGACTTCAGAAGATTATTCAAAACTATTCCAAACCGTAGAAAATGAAATATTTCGTATAAACGACATTGTTAGTGAATTTATCAAGTTTGCCCGCCCACCACAGATTAACAAAAAACCGTTAAATTTTATGACATTTTTCAATGAAATTGAAACCCTTTTTCAGTCAAAATTGCAGGAAAATCAAATTAAATTCGAACTTGACATACAACCTCACCCAAATTTCTCTGGCGACTATGACCAGTTGAAACAGGTTTTTATCAATTTAATGGAAAATTCAATTCAGGCAATAACTCCTCCTGGTTCAATTATCATCAAAGGAAAACCTTATAATAATTATTATGAAATTAAACTCCAGGATACTGGCTCGGGAATACCTGAAAAAGACATTCCTCACATTTTTGACATAAATTTTACAACGAAAAAAGGTGGGACTGGCGTGGGACTTGCAATTGTTCATCAAATTATATACGGGCATAATGGCTCAATAATAGTAGAAAGCAAATTATCATCTGGAACAACTTTCACTGTTAATCTACCATATTGTTAAAGAGGAGAAAATATATGAAGCAACGTAATTTACTTTTAATTGAAGATGAAGAAATTCAACGGAAGGAAATGAAAATTGCCCTGAAAGAAGAGGGATTTAATGTAGATGACTGTGAAAATGCAGAAGAAGCTATCGACATTATAAAAAGTAAAACGATTGATGTTGTTATAACGGATTACAACTTACCAAATAAAGATGGATTAGCACTTTTTACAGACATAAAGTCGCTTAATCCCGAGATACCCGTCATTTTCATAACTGCTTTTGGCACGATTGATAGGGCGGTTTCCGTAATGAAAGTAGGAGCATTTGATTATCTTACAAAACCTATAAATATTGAAGAATTAATCGTTATAATTGAACGTGCCTGCACACACAATGCATTAATTTCCGAAAATAAACGATTGAGAAAAGAACTTGATGAGAAATATACAGTAAAGGGAATCGTCTCTGCAAGTTCCAAGATGCAGGAAGTTTTGAACATAACCAGCAGAGTTGCCCCAAGCAAAGCATCTGTCTTGATTCGTGGTGAAAGTGGGGTAGGCAAGGAAGTCGTCGCAAAAGTCATACATTATGCAAGTCCAAGAAAAAATGCCCCTTTTGTCGCATTTAACGTAGCTGCACTTTCTCCAACATTAATTGAAAGCGAACTTTTTGGACATCAGAAAGGTGCATTTACAGGTGCAGACCGTTCTCGCGAAGGTAGATTTGTTCAAGCACACACAGGCACATTGTTTATTGATGAAATTGGCGATATTCCCGTTGAACTCCAAACAAAATTCCTTAGAGTATTGCAGGAAAATGTCGTAGAACCATTGGGAAGTTCA
>CAZBIT010000060.1:2684-9102 GCA_964491835.1 uncultured bacterium | reverse complement strand
GATTGGATATTTTTCAGGGAAAACACGGAAGACGTGTATGCACTGGGTAGTAATGGTATTGACGTTACTGATGATTTGGCACTCGATTTCAAGGTTATTACATCTCAGGGAAGTGAACGTATTGTGCGTCTTGCATTTGAATATGCGAAAAGTAATGGCATTAAAAGGGTAACCATAGTTACAAAAGCAAACGTCGTAAAGACAACCGATGGAAAATTTTTAAAAATAGGATATGAAATTGCGAAAGAATATCCAGAGATTAAATGCGATGATTGGTATATAGATATTATGACTGCGAAACTTATAGACCCGAAAAGAAGAACCGATTTCAAAGTTTTTATTTTGCCAAATCTGTATGGTGACATATTGACGGATGAGGCAGCAGAGTTTCAGGGTGGAGTTGGGACCGCAGGAAGTGCGAATATTGGGAAAAGATATGCTATGTTTGAAGCGATTCATGGTTCTGCTCCAAGAATGGTCAATGAAGGAAGAGCACAATATGCTGACCCTTCAAGTATTATAAGAGCAGGAGCAATGCTTTTGAGACATATCGGATTTGGTGAGCGTGCAAAAAAACTTGAAATGGCGCTTGATATTTGTGGACAGTTTGAAAAGAAACTTACCATTACGGGAAGGTCAGATGGAACGACGGGTAGAGAATTTACAGATTATCTCTTAAATACAATTAAGGACCCTGATATTGAAAATAAGTGGCAGAATTATCAAATATAGTTAATAAAAAAATGAGATAATATATTATTAAATTTTTCAAATTTGATTTTAAAAATCAGAAAATTTTTATAAAGGAGAAATGATGACAATTTTAGCAAAAGAAATTATGACAAAAAATGTCATTACAGTTCAAGAAGATACGAAAGTTTTGAATTTAATTGAAATATTAAATGAAAATAAAATTAGTGGGGCGCCCGTTGTTGATAAAAGTGGGAAACTCATTGGAATAGTAACAAAATCTGACATATTGGGGACTTTTCTTGATTTTGACATTGATTTAAATCTTAAAATTGATTTAAAAGGAATAATGGAATTTGCACGAGATAAAAGCGTTGGAACAATTGTTTCAGAAACGGAAGTTGAAGTTAAAGATATTATGACTCCCAATCCCATTACTGCGGAAGAAGATACTCCAATTGAAAGATTGGCTGAGATTATGATTGATAATAGAATCCACAGGATTATAATAATTAAAGATGAATCTATTATTGGAATCATTAGCCCACTTAATTTACTCTATTATGTTGCTGGGAGAATTAAAGATGAATGAAAAAGAAAACATTGAAGAAAAGAAAACTTATGATGTTGTATTGGAAGTCCCACCTGATAAAATGGAAGCGTATGTTACTATAATTCCTTTTGTCGAATCTCCAGAGGTTTCTATAGATGATGTCAAGAAAGTAATTCAGGAGAAAGGTATTGTATTTGGAATTAATGAAGATGCTTTAAAGACGTTTGTTGATAAGGAAAAACAATATGAAAAAATATTAGTTGCTTCTGGAATAAAACCAGTTGATGGGAAAAATGGCGAAATTAAATATTTGGTGAAAACTGGAGAAACTGTTAAAGTAAGTAGAAATGAAAAGATTGCAGAAATTTTACCTCCACAGGATGGCGTTGAAGGGGTTACTATTTTTAATGAGAAAATTCCTACCAAAAATGGTGAAGTAGTTAAAATTCCAAAGTTTGATAATATTGAAAAATCTAAAGATAATCCCAATATCTTAATATCTACTAAAGATGGATATCTCTCTTTTGTGGGAAATTATGCGTCAATAAAACCATTTTTTGAATTAACCGTTTCAAAGGATGAATATGAAGCATATATAACTGTTCAGAAACCAATTAACGAAGGTGATTTCCATCAAGAAGATATTAAAAAATTCTTAAGAGATAATAAAATAGTATATGGTATTAAAGAGGAAGAGTTAGAAAATATATTTCGTGAAAAGATATTTGACCAGAGTGTCCTAATTACTTCAGGGCAAAAGGTTATAGATGGTAAGGATGGTGGAATTAAATATTATTTTGATACTGAAATAAAACCAAAAATGGATGATAAGGGAAATGTGAATTACAGGGAAATAAACTTAATTCAGAATGTCAAAAAAGGGCAGAAACTTATTGAAGTTGTTCCCCCATTAAAAGGTTTAGAAGGGATAACAGTTTTTGGTAAAAGAATAATTCCCAAAGAAGGGAAACCCTATCTTCTTCCCATTGGTAGAAATAATAATCCTTCTCCAGACAATCCGGGCCTTCTTGTCGCAAGTATTGATGGACACATTATAATGAAAGGGAAAAATATAGATATTGACCCGCTATTTATCGTGCAAAAAGACGTTGATTTTTCGACTGGTAATATCAATTTTATTGGTTCTGTAATTATTAAAGGAGATGTTAGAAGCGGATTTACAGTAAAAGCAGAGAATGATGTCGAAATACAAGGCATTGTTGAAGATGCTGTAATCGAAGCAGGTGGAAATGTTTTAATAAAAACAGGTTTTGTCGGTAAAGGAGAAGGGAAAATTATTTCGAAAGGTAAAGTATTGGCTAAATTCTGTGATAATGAAACTATTATAAGTGAAGATGACATCGTTGTTGGTGAATATGTTATGCACTGCAACATAGAAACAAAAGGTAAACTAATTGTTACAGACCAGAAGGGTCTAATTGTTGGGGGTGAGATTTTCGCTTTGAAAGGTGCAGAAGCAAAAATTATTGGAAACAAAAACTATACTCCAACGAAAATTTTTGTCGGAATTAATAAAGAGATTAAAGAAAAAATTGTTGAGGATAAATCATTATTGATGAAAAATTTAGAGAATGGAAAAGAGATAGAGAAAGCACTTATTGTGCTTATGAAAAGAAAACTTGTCAAAAAGAAGATTCCAGATGATAAAAAAGACCTTCTCGATAGGTTAGTCCAGGCAAAAGAAAAATTGGCAGAAGATGAAAAAAAATTAAGTTCAGAAATAGAAGAATTACAGGTAAAACTTGCAGATTTCAGAGATGCTGTCGTAAAAGTTTATGATACGATTTATCCAGGCACATCCATTGCAATTTTCAAAAATCAACTAACGGTGAATGAACCCATAAAAGAAGTTTTTTATAAATATACTGAAAAAGAAATAGTAGCAGTAAGTTTGAGTGAAACTGAGAGTTAATACTGCTTTTTTATTTTTAAAATAGTATGAAAATTTAAAAACCATAGATTTTTATTGACAAATGTAGATTTAATTTGTATATTTTCAAAAAGTTTGAATATTTCTAATAAAAAAATTGTAAAACGTAGTAAAGAAATTAGTTTCTATTGTTTCTGAGCAAAATTATGTATCATTTATTCTTACCTATTATTCTATTCTATGTATTTTAATTTGTAGTTTATTGATTGTTCTGAAGTTATTTATTTACAGATTTATTTTTTAATTTAAAAAAATATTATATCAGAAAAACTTTTTAAAAAACAATTGGCACTAAAATTATAAAATTTTATTTATGTAATAATTTTTAAAAGGGAGGTGATAGTCAAAATATTAAAATGTTATAATTTTTAAAAATATTTTTAAAAGTAAATCAATTTAATTAGGAGGTTCGGTATGAGAAAATTAATATTTTTAAGTTTTGTAACAATTTTAAGTTTGTTCCTGATAGCGTCATTTAATTCCGGGATGTTTGCTGCAACAACGGGTAAGATTCAGGGAACAATTATTGATGCACAATCTAAAGAACCTCTTCCTGGCGTGAATGTAGTTGTAGAGGGAACGACTATGGGAGCGGCGACTGATGATAAGGGTTATTTCTTCATTTTAAATGTTCCTCCTGGGACATATCAATTGAAATCGTCAATTATAGGATATACAGTGGAGACAATATCGGATGTTCGTGTTTATGTTGATAGGACAACTACTCAGGATTTTCAATTAAGATCGGTTGCAATAGCAGGTCAAGAAGTTACTGTGACTGCAACAAGAGTTCCTGTTCCTCTTGACGTATCGACTACTCAGGCGTATATTTCAGGACAGGATGTAGTAGAGACCGCTGCATCAAGGTTTGACGAACTTGTTGGACTTCAAGCGGGTGTTGTATTTGATAATACAGGTAGTACAAGAGGTTTTAGCGTAAGGGGTGGAGATGTTGATGAGACCGACGTTCAGATTGATGGTCTTTCATTAATGAATAGAATGACGAGACAGCCCGCTATACCTTTGAGCAGAAACCTTGTTCAAGACGTTCAGATTTTAAGTGGTGGTTTTAATGCTGAATATGGGAATGTTCGTTCGGGATTGGTCAATATTATTACAAAAGATGGGAGTTTTAACAGGTATTCTGGTGTTATCGAGGGGAGATACAGGGGTGCTGGTCCAAAAAATTTTGGAATGAATCCTACCGGTGAAGGAACACCTTTGAAGAATGTAGAATTTGGTCCTGATGCTCTGGGAGGTATTCTTACTGCTATGAGGTATGCATATAATGACCAAATGACTGATGTATTGGCAGAACAGGCAAAGAAATACTATTTGACATGGGGTGGATGGACTAAGTATGCTGCTGCTCTTCCCGCAACTATTCAAATGCCGGACAAGACAGTTATATCCGGAAAAAGGAGTCCTGAGTTTTGTATGGAATGGGAGAGATGGTTGTTAAGGGATTGGGAACATTATGCGGATGAGCCTGATTTGAATATAGATGTTGGTATAGGTGGTCCGGTTCCGAAATTAGGGAATACAAAGTTTTATGTTTCTCATTTCTGGAACAAGTCAGAATATATGTTTATGACTTCAAGGGTCAATTCGTATGAAATGAATGAGTCAGTAAAATTATCACATCGCATCAGTTCAAATATGAACTTTGTTGCTTCAGGGCTTGTAACTTTAATATACGCAATTGCTCCAGGCGGTAGGTCTGGTGGATGGGGGCTTACTCCACAAATTGTGACTGGTGATGACAGGGCTGCGCTACAGTCTGTATATAGCCAGAGTTATATATTTCAGCAAGCAGCATATAATCCGATTGATAACCGAACGTATAATACGAATTTTAAATTCACGCACACAGTCAGTCCTAAAACATATTATGAAGTAAATCTTGGAGCCAATGTTTACGACAGTGACAAGCATCCTATGAGACATAGAGACGATAAAACCCCTATCAAATATATACACGATACTTTAACCAACCTGGACTGGCCTGTTTATGAATACCCGAGGGCATACGGTTATGAGGGACTGGATTTATATGGAAGGATTGGTGGAAGAACAAGTTTATCAGGGAATTTTGAAACAGCTGCATTTCCACAAGGAAGAGGCAGGCAGGATAACCAGTCAACAGAAATCACATTTTCTGGAAATTTTGTTTCGCAGTTGAACAAGACAAATCAACTGAAAGCGGGATTTAATTATTCCTGGGCTCATTTGAACGAAAGGTCAGAATGGGATAACGTCGAAGAATACTCAATAATTACGGAAAAGCCATTTAACTGGAGTAAGTATATAGCCAATTATCAACAATTAGATTGGTTTGTCCAGAATAAACTTGAATGGGAAGGGATGATTGTAAACGCTGGTTTAAGAGGAACGTCCTTCTTTCCAGGGGTTAAAGGATTTAATTTAACCGAGCAGAATATGTATAGTGGAATCTGGCAGGGTTCAAAATGGGGAAGCGTAGAATACCAAGGAAACTGGCAGTTTGCACAGAACAGGACAAGGGATATTAAGACAAGAATTTTGCTCCAGCCACGATTTGGGATTTCACATCCGATTACCGAATCGAGTAAGATTTTCTTTAATTATGGTCATTTCTATAATCCACCGGGAACCACTCAGATGTTTATGGTGAGGTCATCGCGCACGATGGGTGGTCCCTGGGGAACGGGGGTTTTAGCTCAGCCGGATTTAGAATGGCCACTACTTGTTCAATATGAAATTGGCTATAGCCAGAGTATATATAATCAACTTCTCTTACAGATATCAGGGTATTATAAGGACTATACAAATAATATATCTACAATTAGAATGTATGGGTATTATGGTTCTACTGACGTAGATACTTATGCCAATATGAATTATCGTGATGTAAGAGGGCTTGAATTTAGAGTAGAGAGGAGTTTTGGAAGATTTATAAATGGATGGGCTAATTATAATTATATGATTCAGAGTAGTGGAACAACAGGTATTACTACTCTTTACGAAGACCCACTACTGGCGAGAAATGAATGGGCAACTGCCACACAAACGAGACCATCAACCATCCCGACATTCAGATTGAGTTTAAGTTTGAGAACACCCATTGGGTTTGGACCTGGTCCTGCGCTTCTTGGAATAAAACCGC
Organism: uncultured bacterium; assembly: GCA_964491835.1. Classification (GTDB taxonomy): domain Bacteria; phylum SM23-31; class SM23-31; order JAUVVT01; family JAUVVT01; genus CAZBIT01. The sequence goes on along the minus strand of CAZBIT010000060.1, from coordinate 2,763 downwards.
TATCGGAATGGAGGGCAAGTATTATTTATACGTGGGTTGATGGTGGAGAGCGACTTGACAATTCTTCTGCAGCACCAAA
>CAZBIT010000060.1:0-2584 GCA_964491835.1 uncultured bacterium | reverse complement strand
TTTATACGTGGGTTGATGGTGGAGAGCGACTTGACAATTCTTCTGCAGCACCAAAGGACTGGAGATATGTTAATATCATTGATAGACAGATGGTAAACTTGGATATGAGTAAGAGAATTGCAAAGGGTGCAAACTTTTATGTAAATGTTCAGAACCTTCTTGACTTGAAGAGATATGCTGGCTCAACTTCTGGTGATTATTACACGTCTTTGCACCTTCCGTGGGAAGATGGGGCACAGAAGGGCAATGATAATGTCGGTGAATGGAAAAAGGCATACATAGCAGTTCCGTTTCTCGATTTCTACAGATGGAGCCCAGAAAAAAGAACGGTTTATTTAGGTATCAGATATCAGTTCTAAATCTAATTTGGATATTGTAAGGGCAATCCGTTGGATTGCCCTTACAATATACCATTTTTTTTGAATCACAATTTTCAATTAATTAAATAAAAAAATTTGAAATGAATTAGGAAGGAAATTATTATGAAGAGCATTTTATATAAGTTTATACCTACGTTAGCAGTTATTTTCTTCCTTGTGTTTTCTTTTTCAAATCCATCTTTTGGACAAAAGACGGCATATCATGATTATGGGAAGTTGTGGATTAATGTAGTTGATAATGGAAACTGGGATAATGAGGGCTGGGGGGGGACAGGAGAAATGACATGGCCCAACGGTTCATATAGAAGAGACCTTATTAAAACCTGGTGGATTTTTATTACTGCAAAAGAGTGGAAGAATGCACAAGGAGGTTCAGAATTTCAAGCATACTGGTCACCTGAAAAGGACTTCCCGGGTTATGCAGTCGGGAGGTCATTTACTCAATATACGAGATGGGCCCCGCCAACGATAATAGTTGATGGTGCGGATATGGGTATGCCCTTTTATGGAACGGTTGATAATACTCTTAAGCAAGATGTAAAAATTGATTGGGTATGGGACACATTTTTAGTTCTTGGTTTCCAGGGGCATCAGATTAGTTATTCATGGATGAACCCATCCTTTGATGATTTTATTATTGTTGACCATAGTTTGAAGATGACGCTTGACATTAATGGTGATGGTGTTCCGGATTGTCCTGACCAAACAATGGAGATTGCCTGGAATGAAGGAATTGCCGGTGACCCTTGTGATTGGGGGCACAATCAAATAGGTCTTACGAGTTGGTATAGTTCTATGTCATGGGCTACTTACGACATACTGAAATCAAAATATGTGACTAATAAGCCAAGGACAGACCTTTATGTCAGTTATGCTTATGATGCTGATGACGTTTCTACGACAAAGTATACGGGTTCAACTAAAAAATGGGATGATACCGGAGACCCAAGAAATGGATACGGGCATTTTCTGTCTTATCAATATGTTGGTTATGCGACCCTTTATGCAGATAAATCCGCAACTGAAAAGGTTGATGACCCAGTAGATAAACCAAACAGCGTTACATATCTTTCTCAAGGAACAGATTTATGGGGGCATAACTGGGGTATGGGATATTATGATTTTATGGTTCAAAAACAATTTTTAAAGGAAAAATATCTTTATATGGGTGGTCTTGGGAATTATAACTCAAGGAGCATTTCAAATTTCTTTCAGATGGAGACATGGGGTCCATACAGTATGCAAAAAGGACAGGAAGTGAAGACCGTATATGCGTTGGGTGCTGGTGGTATTGATGAGGACTTGACGTTCTCAAAGGGTGCTGAATGGTATAATTGGATGGTGAAAAACACTGGCACTTTTGATGATAAAGCAAAAAATGACCTGATAAAAACTGGCAAGGACTCACTCTTTGAATCCATTGACAGAGCATACTGGGTATTTAATAATGGTCTAAATGTTTCTGACCCGCCACCTGTTCCTGATATAAAGGTTACCTCTGGGACTGGAAAGATTACAGTTGAATGGGGTTACACCAATGCGAATATGTTTAAAGATGCTGATACTGGAGTAGATGATTTTAAAGAATGGAGATTATATCGTAAGATGGGTGGACCTTGGATTGATGACACTGGCGATGCATATAGTTATTATAAATATGAACTAATTGGCACCTTCCCAAAAGGGACTACTTCCTATGTTGATAATACAGTTGTGAGAGGGATTTCATATCATTATTGTGTTACCGCTGTTGATGATGGTACACAGAATAAAATTGGACCTACGGGATTCACGGGAATTCCCCTTGAAAGTTCGTATTATAAAAATAGAACAAAAGCAGCAGCGGTTTCTGTTAAATCTTCTGCTCTGACAACAAATGATGTCGTAATAGTTCCAAATCCTTATAGTATATCAACTGGAACTTCTAACAAGATGAATTGGCCCGGAGAACCATACCAAATTTCATTTTTGAATCTGCCCGAAAAATGCACATTGAAAATTTATACACCAACTGGTGATTTAGTTAAAACAATAGAACATAAAAGAGGTGCGGATGAGCCCTGGGTTGATATGAGAACCGCTTCAAACCAATACCCCGTGTGTGGTGTATATCTCCTTCTTATTGATAATGCTCGTGACTCTAATAACGACCCACTTCCAATGAAGATATATAAGTTCGTAATTGTGAGATAATGTAATTATTT
>CAZBIT010000059.1:0-9206 GCA_964491835.1 uncultured bacterium | reverse complement strand
TCCTTTCTCGACTTTTTCAGCAGTCTCTAAAAATATAAATTTGATTTTTAATAATTTAAATGAAAAGAATGATATGATAACAAAATTTTTTAAGACATTTTTTATTAAAGTTATCATTTTTTTATTTATTTCATTTCTGTTATTGAAATGTTTATTAAGAAATATATTATTTTTTTTCTTGATAAACAATATATTAGGAATTATTTTGTTTATAAAATTTATTGTTACAATAACATAAAGGATTAAGAAAATGAGATTGAAAAGGTATTTGGTTGAAATAATTGTTGCCATTTTTTCTGTAATTTTTATTAATGGTTTCGTTTTTGGCCAATCCGAAGCAGAAAAGCCGATTTATCTGGACCCGAGCCAGCCGATTGATAAAAGAATTGAAGATTTACTCGGAAGGATGACCTTAGAAGAAAAAGTAGGTCAGATGAATATGCCCTGTGTTTATATGGGTGCGTATGGGAGAGACATACCCAGCAAATTTGATGGAGTAAAAAGATTTGCAGAAGGAACACTTGTAGGGATTGGACCTGGAGGAGGATTTTTTACGCTTGCAAATGAAATACTTCGTGAAGGTACTCATCAACAGGCGGAATTTTTTAATGAACTTCAAAAGTTAGTAATTGAAAAAACCCGTATGAAAATCCCTCTTATGCAGGTTGAGGAGGGCACACATGGTTTTATGGCACCGGGCGCTACGGTTTTTCCTGAAGGACTGGGATTAGGGGCTACCTGGAATATGGATTTAATCAGAAACGTTTATTCTGCTGCTGCAAGAGAGGCAAGGGCGGTGGGTGTCCATCAGTTGTTCACGCTTGTTATTGAACCAAACAGAGACCCGAGACACGGAAGAAATGAACAAACATTCAGCGAAGACCCTTATCTTTGTTCTAGAGTAGCAGTTGCTATAGTTGAAGGAGCACAGGGCGAGAATTTATCCGCTAATGATAAAGTGGTTGCCGGACTGTGTCACTTTCCCGGGCAAACCCAGGGTTTAAATGGAGTTAACCGCGGTTTTATGGAGATTTCAGAAAGGACTTTAAGAGAAGTTTTTCTGCCTCCCTGGATTGCGGGTATTAAAAAAGCAGGAGCATTGGGAGTTATGGCTACCCACCCTTCAATAGACGGAATACCCAATCATAGTTCTGAAAAACATCTTACAAAAATTCTGCGAGAGGAATTGGGATTCAAAGGTAATGTGCTGAGTGAGGGAAGCAATACAGGAACTCTTATATATGAGCGGGTTGTAGCAACTGAAAAAGAAGCGGGTCCGCTGGTTCTTAAAGCAGGTGTTGATGTAAACATAACTTTCGAATCGGGATATATGAAAGATATGATTGAAAATGTCCACGAAGGGAAGGTATCAATGGAGTTAGTTGACAGAGCAGTCCGCCGTATTTTAAGAATCAAATTTCTTCTTGGTTTGTTTGAGAATCATTATGTTGATGTGGAGCGTGCTGTTAAAGTAGTTCATAACGAAGAGCATCAGGAACTCGCCATACAGGCTTCCCGTGAAGGAATTGTTTTATTGAAAAATGAAAACAATCTTCTTCCTCTGAAAAAAAATATAAAATCTATCGCTGTAATAGGTCCGAACGCAGATGATGGATTAAACCAGCTTGGAGATTATATCCCTAAAGCAATATTACATAAAAGTATTACAATTCTGGATGGGATAAAAAGTAAGGTTTCTTCTGGGACCAAAATCATTTACGTTAAGGGATGTAACGTTTTAGATACCAAACTCAATGAAATTTTAAAAGCCCGCAGTGCAGCAGCAAAAGCAGATGTTGCTATTGTAGTAGTTGGTGAAGATGAAAGAACCGATGGGGAGAGTGATGATTCAGTAGATTTAGAACTGACTGGCATTCAGGAAGAACTTGTTAAGGCGGTATATGAAACAGGAACTCCTACAATTGTAGTGCTAATAAGCGGAAGGCCCCTGACAATACGATGGATAGCAGAAAAAGTGCCTGCTATAGTGGAATCATGGATGTGTGGAGAAAAAGGAGGACAGGCAGTTGCTGAAGTCCTATTTGGTGACTATAATCCGAGCGGACGACTGCCTATAACTTTTCCCCGTCACGTCGGACAGATGCCATTTTATTATAATTATAAACCATCAAAGTTAATGAGAATGCAGAGAGCTTACGTGACTATGCCATTAACACCGTTGTTCGAGTTTGGATACGGATTGAGTTATACGAAATTTGAATACAGTAATCTTCAAATTACTCCACTGGAAATAGGTCCCGCAGGTGAGGTTGATGTGAGCGTGGATGTGAAGAACATAGGTGACCGCAAGGGTGAGGAGGTTGTCCAACTTTATATTGATGACGTTATAAGTTCCGTTGTTACACCCGTTATAGAACTTAAGGGATTTGAGAAAATTGCGCTTAATCCCGGAGAGAAAAAAACAGTGACGTTTAAACTTACAACCGAACATCTTGCCTTACTTAACCGGTATCTTGAATGGGTTGTTGAGCCAGGCACTTTCGATGTAATGGTTGGCAGTTCGTCCAAGGATATTCGGCTCAAGGGAAGTTTTGAAGTAAAAGATTAATTTATATAGGTAAGGTAATATCTTAGGAAGGAATATTTATATAAAATTTACTGTCCCTCTTAAAATTATTTAATAGTAATTCACTTCATTTTATGTTATCAAAATTTTAGCCCATCATTTTAAGATGGGCTGTTTTCTTTAAGTTTAATTATAATTAATAAAGAAAAATATTATTAAAATTTCTCATTCATTCTATACTAAATGTCAACTATTTGGAACTCTACTATAAAAATAAATTGACAAATCATTGAATAACTCATTAATAAAAATTACCAAAAATAAAAATAGTTTGCTAAATGATGATGCAGATTTTAAATTATTATACATAGCTTTAATAGTATTACTAAAAAATTGACAATGCCTGTAAGAAATTTGATTAAAGCAATACAACAGTTTTCAATTCGCTTCTGAGAAAGAATGTTTGCTCTATGAAATTTTAAAATTTTTTACCCTCTTCCTTAAGAAAGATGATAAAAGGAACGTAATTCGGCTAAATACTATCTACGGAAAAATTATGACATATCCGAAAAGTAAAAAAAATTGCATAATCCAATAAAATTTATTATTTTTATATCAAGTATATCATCTTATTTAAAATTCATTCTTATTTAAAATTTTTTATTTGTTATATTTCCGCTGAACCGTTATAACAATTTTCCAGTGAATAGTTAATTAAATTTCAATAGAGGAGTAAAGTATTGAAAAATTCTGGGGAAATAGAAGATAAGATAAAGTTTGGTAAGGATAATTTAGCAAAAGCGAGATATTACAGGGCTAATGGTGATACTCAAAAAGCAATGGAGTTTGCGGTTAAGGAATTTAGGCATAAAATTGCTTTAGGTAGTTTGAGAACAGCAGAAATGGTAATGAAGGAATTTAAGATTCCGTTTGAGTTAATGAGTGATTCTATTAATAATGCATTTGAAAAGAACTTGGAAAAAGGGAAGTATGAGATTGCTGCGAAAATAGGGAAGATATTTGGACTTCCACAGGATAGGTATCTTTCACTTGCCAGGAAAATATTTGAGACCTATATTAAAAAGGAAGATTACATAGGAGCATTTAAAATAGAAAAAGAATTTTCAATTCCAAAAAGTGAGGTCCGGAATTTAATGATTGAGGTGTTTGAATTAAATATTTCAAAAAAAAGGTTTGAGATGGCGGCGAATATTGCCAAGAAATACGATATTTCAGGTGATAAAGCGATAGAAGCGATGGAGAAAACTTTACATACTTATCTTTATTCAAATCGATTTGATGAGGCAGATGGACTTTGTAAGGAACTTAAGATTCCAAAAAAAAATGTTATAAAAATAGCCATTAAGGAATTTAAGAGAAGATTTGATTTGGGAGATTATAGTGGTGCGATTTTTTTAAAAAAGTATTATAAGATTTCAGATGAAAGTATTCAGGATATAGTTTTTAAAGTATTTGATTATCATATGAAAAAAGAGATTTTTATTGTTTCAAAATCATTATATAAGGAATATAGTTTACCAAAAGAGAAAGTGCAAGAAAGCGCTGAAAAAATTTTAAAAAGATTGATGGTGAAAAACGATTTTAAAAATATTCATATAATTTCAAAGGATTATTCATTAAGTAAAGAATTCATAAAAAATATTGCAATTGAAGTATTTAAAGAAAAGATGAATGAAAAGAAATATGTTACTGCTATTAATGTAAAAAATGAATTTAATTTAACAAGAGAACAGATTTATGATGTAGCGATGAAGGAATATAAAGAATGTATAAATTCTAAGATGTTAAAATGGGCAGAAGCAATAAAAAGAGAATGTTTGGAGGAAGAAGATGGGTTTTTTAAAAAATTGTTTAAGAAATAGTGTCTTTTTGATGTTTATGATTTTAATTGAGTAAAATTTAAAGAAATATTTCGATTATTTTAAGTTAAACTAAATTTTGACATCATATTATAAAACTTCTTTATGTATTTCCAATCGAGTCGGTAATGAAAAGTTGAATTAGCTAATCTTTAGAATCTTCCTTTAGTAAGTTAAATTGGAAGGAGGATAGTTATATGGAAGGACAGAATTCAAAATCATCTGGAAATAGACAATTACTAAAACAAGTTTTTAGTAGAGTATTACTTGCAGTCATTGTCTTAGGCTTATTGTTTTTCTTTCCTGCGGGTACGTTTAATTACTGGCAAGCGTGGATTTATTGTGGAACATTGTTTATTCCTATGATTATTATTATGATATATCTCTTACGAAATAATCCAGAATTGCTGGAACGAAGATTGAAAATGAAAGAAAAAGAACGGCCTCAGAAACTCATTTTTAAACTCGGAATAGTTTTTTTATTTTTAGCATTTATAATCCCGGGTGTTGATTTTCGATTTAAATGGTCATATGTGCCAATCGCCGTTGTTATCTTTACAGATGTTATTTTTTTAGTTGGGTATTTACTATTTTTTTTAGTGTTAAAAACAAATACGTTTGCTTCACGAATTATTGAAGTAGAAAAAGAGCAGAGAGTAATATCTACCGGTCTATATGCAATTATTCGCCACCCAATGTACTTGGCTGTATTATTAATGTATTGTTCCAGTCCGTTAGCGCTTGGTTCTTATTGGGCGATGCTCGCAATTATTCCTTTCCCTATATTGATTGTTTTCAGAATTATAAATGAAGAGAAAGTGTTAATAAAAGAATTGCCGGATTATAAAGAATATCTTCAAAAAACAAAGTATCGTTTAATTCCATTTTTATGGTAATTCAATATCTCTAATAAAAAACAATCATCATAAATGTATGGCTTCCACGCTTTATATTGCCACCAATTAGCACAATTCACACAATTTCTCACAATTTCTGACACATATAGACACATTTTTTATATCACAAGTTCACGGATGTTGTATAACTTGCAGTAGTCCTTGAGTTCATTTTTATAATCTCCGTAGAAAAATAAATGATGAAAGCCGGGATATGAAAGAAGGTCTGAACTATCGTCCACTCCGTCCAGTTTAACATTCACAGAAACAACGCACCCTCCTGATGGTGGTACTGAAATATTTCCGATAACCTTTCCTCCAGAAATAATCATCTCAGGACGCGTATTCTTTTCGTCTGACGGGAATCTTTGAAGATATCGTCCAACTCTCTGCCCATATTCATTTGGGCTTAAAACGACATTGACCACTGTTACTTTTTGACCTATAGGCCATATTGTTTTCGGTACTGCATCACGTTTTCCATGGTGATGAGAAAGGTAATATGGTTCAGGAGATGCAGAAAATCCATTAAGCCGGGTAGGGCAGGAGCAATGCGCTCCGATTAAACTTTTATTTACGGTATCAGGAACAGAGTCCTGCTGAAAACCTGGCCTATCAAAAAGATACTGAACCAAACAATGAGTAACAACGGCACCTAAATCAGCTTCACAAGCAGCGGGAACTCCGACATCATTGAGTTTAGACCATGCGATGCACGGCAGACTAACATTTGTATTCCCCAGGGCACCCAGACAATCCATCGTAATTGCATCTGCTTTTTCGCGTTCAAGGAAATTTCGCGCCACAACATAACTTTTAATTCCGTTTATGACATCCTGTTTTGTCGGACCGTTCATTTCCTTGGCATATTTTATATAATCATCAGCCAGATTTTGTATTTCAGCTGTTACAGGTGTTTTATAATACTCGTCAAGAAAATTGCGGGCAGGGATATAGACAAGTTTGGTCCCAAGATGATTAATCTCGACATTTTTCATTTCATTACCCTGCAGAACAACGACACGCGTTTCACGAAGCTTTGCTCCTGCTTTTATCATCTTTATGCCATACAATACCTGACTAAAATCATCCGTTGAGCAGATAAAACCTCTGTTAAGGATATCTGCTATAAAAGTATTTGTAGTGAATGCTGTTCCGACAGGTGCAAAAATCACAGTCGGAATATTAGTTTTGATTGCGCTGCTGGCAGTAGGCCATGCATGATTTTGCCTGTCAAGTAAAAGAACGAGCAGTCCATCCGGTTTTTCCGCTTTTGCTTCAGCCATCCATTGTTCTGCTTCTTCAGAAGAATGAATCGGTGCCGATCGAATATCTATTTTAACGCCAAATTCTTTTTGGGCTTTATTAACCAGATCTGTATATTTTTGAAGAGCAGCTTCTCCATCATATATAGCACCGGGCCACAATATACCATAATCTTCCTTTCTCCTTACAAAAGCTGCTTTAATTCTTGGGATATATTTGGATGCCAGACCGGATGATATTCTTTTTTCTTTAATCTGTGAACCTGCCAAAGATTTTGAGTGAGAGAGTAATGTTGCACCTATCAGTGTACTGCTTGCAGCGGTTTTAATAAAACTCCTCCTGGTTAAATAACACTTTTTCCCTTTATTATTTAGATGATTTTCACACATAACTTTCTTCTCCAATTTTATTAAATAAAAATAATATACATTAAAATAATACAAATTATGGAAATTCTTGTTCTTATTTTTTATATAAAAGTCTATTTAAACATTTTTTGTATCCATTCAAATACCTCTTTTTGTGGTGTTGGAGGATTGGGTGATGAAGTCCATCTGTTAATATCATAGTTTGCAAATAGATTGAGATTATCTTTTGAATTAAGAAGTTTATATACTTTTTCTGCTTCATTAACAGTTTGTATTACATCAGTTTGAACGTTGTCCCAGTCGAGTTCGGGGGCAACAATCATAAGTGGACGAGGGGCAATAAGTCCGAGCATTTCGTGAAAATCAAAGGGCATTTTTGAAGGAGTATTTACAAAAAATCCAAGTCTCGGCATTAATCCGTGAAGGTGAGAATATTTTTTTACTATTGCATTTGATTTTTCCTTTTCAGGATTGCTTAATCTGAAAGGCGAAAATCCACAGACGGATACTACACCTTTTATTCTGTCATCCAGAGAAGCAGCATATATTCCAACTGTTCCACCCAATGAATAGCCAAGGCAGTAAATTCTGTCTTTGTCTATTATGTCAAGATTTGATAATGTTTCAACTGCCGCAATTACATCGTTGACCATTTTTCCCATAAGAGACCAGTTCGGGTATCTTTTATAGAAATTTTTGCCCTCAAAGACCCTGGTTCCAAATCCAATCTGGTCAAATCCGAACATTGCGTATCCCAAATTTGTAATTTCTCTGGCGGGTATCCTCTGTCTGCTTCCTGTTCCGTAGCCCGAATTATATGAGTATGGATGTAGCCAGATTATTACAGGGAGTTTTTCTTTGGGTCTCATTTCATTTGGTTCTTTTGGGTAATATAAATCGCCATATATGTAATCTCCAAAGGAGTTATATCCTGATATAGATACTCTTCCCATTTTCTCAGTCGGCTGTACCCTGCCGATTATATCCCCAATATAATCAGGTCTTTCTCTTTGAATTATGCTTAATTTGCCCGGTCCCGGATTTGTTACCCCCGGTGGTGTTTCACCAAGACTCCAGAGTACTCGCTTTTTTATTTCAGGTCTTTTCTTTTCCCAGTCCTCAATTGTTTCAATCTTTTTGCCTTTTTCTGAAATTAAAAGATTATCGATTCCTTTATCGGGATAGTCATTGATATTTATTTTTTCTCCGCTAAGTTTTTTCCATCCTTCAAAAGAGTAGTTATGGTAAAGTATTTCATCTGGTTTAAAATCACCTCTTCCAAAAGCATAATCAAAGAAATCGACATAGTCCTCTATGTCTCTTGCCGATGTTGGGTGACCGCCTCCCCTGTATCTAATGGCTATTTTATTTTCTACATTAAGGAATTTATATACATTTTTTGCGGATCTATAGACCATTTCCTGTGCCCAGTTATTTGCTTCCATTTCGTTAATCGCCGTGCTTATCATAAATGCGTTTGGAGCAACAAGTGCAATTAAACTGTTAGAATCCACAGGCAGTTTGTTTTCCCTGCCGACGAAAAATCGCCACCTTGGATGAAACCAGCTTCTTCTTTGTTTTGCATGGAGTGCCATATCTCCCGCATAAAAGTTATCACGGTCATATCGGGCAGGGGTTTCACCGCCAGAACCCGGGCTTGAAGCAATCACAGCTTTTATTCTGCTGTCAAACGCAGCCGCAATCATTGACTGTTTTCCGTTTCGGGAGTGTCCGGTAAGGGCTATCTTTTCTTTATCAACTATCGGCAATGTATAAAGATAATCTATGCATCTCGAAGCACCCCATGCTCGTCTTGCAAGAACCAAAAAATCGTATTCAGGATATATTTTTCTGTAGTAAAAGGTGTCGTCTTTATCATCTGCTCCTGCATATATGCAACCGATGTATCCATGCCTGACAGCTATCATAGCCCATTGTTTGTGGGTCCATTGCGTCATAAATACGGGGAATTTTCCTTTTCCATCAGGTATTATAAGCTGTATCGATAGTTTTGCTTCATAATTAGGGCCAAATTCCAGTTCAATATCCTGTATGGTTGTTTTTCCGTCTTTTTCTGTTTTTAAAATATTGGCTCTTACATTACCAGGTGGCGGAGGCATCTTACCATATATCCAGTGTTGAAGTTGTTCTTTGATAAATTCTCTTTTCTTTTCCCACTGCTCTTTTGTTTTGATAGGTATTTCCTTTCCATTTTCATATATTACAAGCGGATCGGGGAGTTCGGCATTTGATGGCATTGCATCAAAAT
>CAZBIT010000058.1:0-9252 GCA_964491835.1 uncultured bacterium | reverse complement strand
TTAGAGCAGACGAAGAAACGAGGTATGCGCTGACGCTTGACATAATTGCTGCGAATAAACTTGCAAGCATAAGCCCGACAAGACCCAAGCCGATGGGTCCAAGAAGTTCTCTTGTAGCATAACCCCAAACCAAGTCAGGGTCGGATAACTCTTTTGTATACAAAGTAAATAAAAGAAGACCTGTTAAAGCCCAGAATAGCGTGCAAAATCGTTTTAACAAATTTCCTGAAACAATCCCAATTCTTCCCGTTAATTCATCTTTTGCAGTTGCACCTCCAACTGATATTTGATGCGGTTGAACAATTATTCCAATAAGATTCATCAATACTATTGCGGTAACGTAATACCAGGTAAAATCGCTTGCAAAAGGAGAACCAAATATATCAAAAAATTCTTCAGGTATTTTATCGTGCATTATTTTAAAGCCATCAAAGATACTTGAACCACCATACATATTATTGATACTCGTTAATGCATAAGGAATTAATATAACTGAAAGAAATATAATCATTGTGCCTTGAATAAGGTCTGTCAAGTATGCGGCGGTTATTCCTCCAACAATGCTGTAAATTAACGTAACAATTCCCATTATGAAAATGAGTAGGTTCAGATTAATAATAGGATATAATCCTCTTGGATTTTTTACTCGCAAATCTTCTAACTCTTGTTTTTCATTTGGGGAAAGTATTGCATAATCCTCTTTCTCTAATTGTTTCATTCTTTGAAAATCATTATATTCCTTTTTTTCCTCAACTGTAAGGGATTGTTCAGATTTCGGGGCAATAGCAATTATAGTTTTTGAGGCGGCAGAATATCCAATTGAAATGTATCCCATAAAAAAAACGAGAGCAAAAATGGCATATGTTCCAGCAAGTCCGCGGGAATCATATCTTTCATCGTAGAAATCTCCAGTTGTAATTACTCTCATTCTTCTATACCATTTTCCGAAAAACCAGTAAAATGGAGTACAGAACAGCCAGTTTAGAACAGTCCATATACCAGAAAGCCCACTTGTATAAGTATTCCTTACAGTTCCAACAGGGCTATCGGCTGAAGTTCCAGCTCCAAATGATGCAAACGTCTGAATTAACTTTCCAAAACTCCTGCCACCCATAAAAAACTCTTCTTGATTCTTTGTTCTCTTGCGTGAGTAAAATCCTATACCAACCATTAGTAAAAAGTAAATGATTATTGCAACTATATCTAATCCTGACATATTAGTACCCAATACCTTTATTTATAAGAATTATTTTGCTTTTCATTATAAATTTAAAAAATAAATAAAAATTTTTTATTTGTCAAGTTTTATTAATACTCGAAATATGGATATTATGCTGAGTTTTGAAATTATATAATAAAAACGTTTCTGAAAACATTTGATAATATAATCAAACGACACAGTTCGCACAATCTTCAAAAAAGTTTATTAATGCAGAATGGTCGCATTCCCCCTTCTCATCATTTATTAGAGAAATCATTATTTGATGGACTATACTTGTTAATGGCAACGGCACATTTAAATCCTTCGCAGAAATTAGAACGTTATTCAGGTCTTTCCTGTGAAGTTTTATTTTAAATCCCGGATTAAAATTTCTATTTAAGATGTTCTCTATTTTTGCTTCAAGAAGGTTACTTCCCGCAAGACCTCCTTGTATTGATTCATATAATTTTTTTGGGTCTAATCCTGCCTTTTTCCCAAAAACGAATGCTTCAGATATAGCAGAAATATTAACCGCAACTATTATTTGATTTACAAGTTTAGCAAAACCACCTGAACCGACATCGCCAACTCTTGTAACGCTTTTTCCAAGAACATTAAAAATGTCCCGACATTTATTGAATATTTCCTCTTTTCCACCAACCATAATTGCAAGAGTGCCTTGAATCGCACCTTTTTCACCACCACTTACTGGTGCATCAAGCATTTTAATTCCTTTTTTTTCTGCTTCTTTTGAAATTTTTATTGTAACTAACGGTGCAATGGAACTCATATCTATAATAATTAAACCACTTTTTGCGCCTTGAAGAACGCCATCTTTTCCAAGCATCACTTCCTCTACATCAGGCGAATCTGGAAGCATTGTGATAATTATATCGCTATTTTCGGCAGTTTCTTTAGGAGAATTGGCTTTTAATGCACCAAGCGACATTAATTCTTCCATAGGTAAAGGACTTCTATTATGAACTGTAAGTGAGTATCCAGCATTCAGTAAATTTTTAGCCATAGGTTTTCCCATTATGCCAAGACCAATAAATCCAATTTTCTCTTTTTTCATTCAAAATCCTCGCAAACTGGATAAAAATAAATTTTAAAATTTTTATTTATTAAGCCATGCATGATTAGGGTCATCGTGAGGTATTGCCTTTCTTTTGTCACCCACAAGAATCCATAAATAATAAACACTATATCCTCCTGCTGACGCAACTGGGTGATACCCTCTTGGAAGAAAAACCGCGTCATTATTCATTATCGTATATGTTTCATCAAGTTCTCCATCATCTGTATAAACTCTTTGAAGTCCAAATCCTTGAGGTGGATTTATTTTAAAGAAATATACTTCTTCATGTAAACTTTCTACAGGTGGGTCATCAATTTCGTGTTTATGAGGGGGATAACTCGACCAATTTCCCGGGAGATTAATCGTCTCACCAATTAAAAAATGTTGAGATTCAACAAACGGTCCAACAATATCGATAACGTCCCTTTGCCAATTTTCTCTACCAACTTTTCTAACTCTATTTTCTTCTGGCATGATAATATAAGGTTTAATGTCTTTTCTGTCGGAATGTGTTCCGCATACTGCAATTTCACAGGATTCTTCTCTTACGATTTCAAAAATATGTTCTGGTGGAATATATATTCCAAATGCTCTTCCTTCAAAAACATTTTTTCTTTTCCCGATAGAATTAAACTGTTTATCACCAACTTTGACAGAACATTTACCACTAATTATTATCAAAACGATTTCCTTTGAATTTGATTTAGATTTATACCGTTCAGTTTTATTTAAACTTAGTATCCCAAGGTCAATATTTTTTGATATTCCATCTCCTGATGAAAACAATTCAGTATATCCTTCCTTTATATCATAATGTTTTTTCAAATTCATATTATACCTCATTTTTTACAGTTGCAATATTTTAAAATGAATGAGTTATTCTATGGATAAAATTGTTTTATTATTTAGTTAGCGAAAAAGTTGATGATTCAATAAATTTTTCAGCGAAATCTTTTCTTGAAGCAAGATTGATACATTCAACTATTTTTGAAATTTTTTCCGCTCTTTTTCTTTCATCAATTGACATTAATGCTAATTTCGCCCCGAAACTTGATGAATTTCCGATAAATTGTATTTTATCTTCCGGGAATTCCGAAAACAGTCCTATCGTTTGAATGCTTCTTTTACCGATATAATTTCCAAACGCTCCAGCAAGTAAAACCTTTGATATATCATTGTCAGATATATGTAATTCTCTTTTTAGAGTAATTGTTCCTGCTTGAATCGCCGCTTTTGCAAATTGAATCTTTCTTATATCTTCCTGAGTTATGAAAATTTCATTGAACAAGTCCTTATATATATGAAATACAGTTTCATTGTCGATTTTTGAAATTCTTGATTTTAAATAAACACTAATATTATTATTTAATTCATCAATTCCTTTCAGTTTTCCATTTGAATCCAATATGCCGTTTGAAAGTAATTCAGCGGTTATGTCAATCAGACCAGAACCGCAAATTCCTTTTGGCGCATTATTTCCAATTACCTTTAATTTAAATTCATCTTCTTGAAAAAAAATCCTTTCAATGGCTCCATCAGTTGCTGGCATACCGCATTTTATACCCACACACTCAAATGCTGGACCCGCAGCGGTAGAACAAGCAATGATTCTATCTTTAGAACCTAAAACTATCTCCCCGTTGGTTCCTAAATCCACTCCAAGAACGATTTCTTCACTTAAATCAATAGAAGAAGTAAGAACTAATCCGACTGTATCTCCACCAATAAACCCTCCAATTTGGGGAAAAAGATAAATATTTGCATTAGGATTTATGTCAATGCCTATTTCTTTAGCTCTGATATTTATAGGGTCTATAAAAGTAGGCATGTAAGGTGCTGTGGCAAGTCCTCGAGGCGATACTCCAACAAAAAGATGACTCATAACCGTGTTGCCTGCAGCACATATTTCATATACGGAATTTTTTTCAATCGAATTTCTTATGAGTAATTCATTTATTATTTCATTAACGGTATTGATAACTTTAATATGAAGTTCTTCAAGTCCTGATTCATTATTAATTAAGTAATTTAATCTTCCAATAACATCCGTTCCGTATGATATTTGAGAGTTTATTTTTATAATAGTATCTTTCGTTTTGCCGGAATTAAGGTCGATAAGCAAACCAACAACCGTTGTCGTTCCCAAATCAAGAGCAATTCCATATAGTTTATCTGAGGTATTTCCCTCTTCAATAGATATAAGTTTATTACCACAAAATACACCCGTAAATTTTGGTTCCCTTGTACTTAAAAAATTGCCAATACATTTAAAAACATAAAAATCTATTTCGGGCGTTAACATTTTTTCTTTAGATTTTTCTTTAATTAATGAAGAATATGAATAATGTGGTTTTTCATTGGATAAATCGAAATATATTTTTTTAATTTTTGGATTTAATATAGTTTTATCAACATTTTTTAAAATTGATTTTTCTTTTAATTTTACTCTATATTGTAAGGGAATTTCGACAATCATACCATCTTGAATTAATCTTCTGCAAGCAAGCCGCCAGTTTTCAGAGAGTTCCTTCTCTGAAAGTAACTCAATTTCAGTTTCATCAGGTGGGTCAACATTATTTAATATACGAATTTTGCAGGTTCCACAAATGCCATTTCCACCACAACTTGCAATTAGGTTGATACCAGCCCTTCTTGACGCTTCGAGTATCGTAATCCTTTCAAATATTTCTATTTCAATGTTATCAGGAAGAAATAATACCTTCATATAACGGTTTTTTACTTGTTAATTATTTTATAAATTTCTTTAATATATTCGGGATTGGTTCCACAACATCCTCCAACAATATTAACGCCTTCATCAATCATTTTTTTAATATTTTCAGTAAAATCTTGAATGGATTGTTCATATACGACTTTATTGTCGATTATTTGCGGTTGACCCGCATTTGGTTGTATTATGATAGGTAGTTTTGTATGTTTTTTAATTTCTTTTAAAAGTTCCAACATTTTTTTGCTATCATTTGTGCAATTACTTCCAACGGCATCTGCACCATTTGATTCAAGTTCCTTCATACATTTTTCAACGGAATCACCAATCATTGTGAAAAACCCTCTTGGAATACAATTAAATGTAACCTCAACAAATACGGGTAGGTTAGAAATTTTTCTAACAGCAACCAAAGCTGATATCGCCTCTCTTATGTCAAACATAGTTTCAATGCTGAAGATGTGAACGCCACCCTCTTTTAGTGCTTCCGATTGTTCTTTAAAAATTTCTATGAATTCTTCTTCCTTATATATTCCTGAAGGCTGTAAAAATTCTCCAGTAGGTCCTATATCACCCGCCACGTATTTACTTTCTGGACATACGTCAAGAGCAAGTTTCGCTGCCTTAAAATTTATCTCATAAGTTTTTTCTCCAAGACCCTTTTTATTGAGTTTTAATCTATTTCCACCAAACGTATTTGTCTGAACAATATCTGAACCTGCATCATAATATTTTGAATGAATTTCAGCAACTTTATCTGGATGTTCAAGATTCCAATTTTCAGGGACTTCATTTTCTCTTAATCCATTTGCAATAAGCATAGTCCCCATCGCCCCATCCATTAAAACTATTCTTTCATTTGTCAAATCGAGAATATTTTTTCGCATATAATATAATTTTTTTATTCTTCTACTGCTATTTTAATATCATGCAATAATTTTAAGTGTTTCTTTTCTTCATTAACTAACTTCATTATTATATCTTTTGTCTTTTCTTTAACTAAATCGAGAAAACCATAATAAAAAACAATAGTATCTTTTTCAAATGATATAGCAAATCTTAGGGCTTCAATTTCATCTTTTGCAGTTTTTGCGAGTTGAATTGCATAACCTTCATCCGAAAATACTCTTGCATCTACAATTGCCTCAAAGTATTTACCGACTTCTTCATCACTATATGAAATAACAAATTCTCCCTTATGTAATGAATCCAATATGTTTTGAAATACTTGTTTATGTTTTGCTTCTTCATTTGCAAGAAACTTGAATAAATCTTTAACCTTCTCATTCTTTGTTTCGCTAATATATGAGGTATAAAATTTTTCTCCCATTTCTTCAATGTTAATACCCATTTCAACTATTTCTTCCCCTGAAAAATAAATTGCCATTGCAAACCTCCCTTTTTAAGTTATTCTATTGTTTCCTAAATTGGTTATGTAATCTTTTAAATCTACTTTCATAAACCATTCTATACAAATAAAGTTTATCGGGAAATAGTTTTAAACACTCTTCTTTAACTTTTTCAATTTCAATTTCTATGTCTTCCTCGGGATAATCAGATATTAAAATCAAACAACAAACCCTATCCACCAACCTTTGAAATTTTCTTAATTTCGTTTCTTCAATTTTTTTAAGAATTTTTTCTTCATCATCATCAATAAGATTTATTTCCATTGGTTCGGTTGCATCAACAATTTCACCACATTCACATAATATTTTTATACCGAATTGAAATAAAGTTATATCATATTGCTTTCCACAATTCTTACAAATATATGCCAATCTTTATCTCCATAATTTATATTTCTAAAAATTTTCTATAAAATGTATTTATACTTATAAAAATATTAAAATTATTATTTTTTCCCATGTCCATAGATTATTCTTCCAGGTAATTTTCCGGTTATTTTTCCGTTATTTACCACAATTTCTCCATTTACAAAAACATAAGATATTCCCTCTGGATGTTGATGTGGATTATCCCAAGTAGAAGTATCTCTTATTTTTGAAGGATTAAAAATCACAATATCAGCCCTCTTTCCAATAGAGATTATACCTGCATCATTTATGCCAATTCGCGAAGCAGGAAGAGATGTCATTTTTCTTATTGCATCTTCAAGTGTAATAAGTCCCTTTTCTCTTACATATAAGGATAAAACACGTGGGAACGTTCCATAGTTTCTTGGATGTGGAACTCCCTTCCCCATTTCAATAATGCTTCCATCACTTGCATGCATCGTCGAAGGATATTGCATTATTCTTTCTATATCTTCATCAGAAAGGCATTTATAAATTGCGTCTGCATTTCCTTTTGAATATAATTCTGTTATTAACTCTGCAGCATTTTCCATATTTACTGAAATGCCTCTCATTTGAAGTATTTCTTTAAGGTTTTTGCCCTCAATACTTTTATCTACCGAATAACTTGCAATACGGATATTACTTAAATCTTTACCGCCACGGTCATGAATTATGTTATATATTATTCCTTCTTTGATTTTCTTTTTTGTTTCGGGTTCTTTCAATCTTTTTATAACTTCCTCCTTTGGACCCTCCAAAGACCAAGAAGGAAATAAAACACCAAGACCCGTACTTGTAGCAGGATAAGGATACTGGTCTGCCTTAACGTCAATTCCATTTTTTCTTGCATTTTCAATAAGTTCAATAGTGATTTTACTATCACCCCATCTATCAACACTAACGACTTTGTGATGGGAAATCTGAACGGGTATATTCGCTTTTTCTCCTATTTCAATTGCTTCTTTAACTGCATCTATTAGCCCTAAACCTTCTTCCCTCAAATGAGTTGCATAAAATCCTCCAAATCTGGCGGCAACTTTAGCAAGTTCAATAACTTCATCTATTTTAGCATATGCCCCTGGTATGTATTTAAGACCGGTGGACATTCCCAATCCACCTGCTTTCATTTCCTCTTCCAAAATCTTTTTCATTTCTTCAAGTTCATTCTGGGTTGGCTCTCTATTTACGTCTCCCATTACTTTATTTCTGATAGAATTATGACCGACAAGTGTTCCAAAGTTTAAAGAAATGCCTTTTGATTCAACCTCTTTGAAAAAATCTTTTAAATTTAATTTGGAGCCCCCGCAATTTCCTCCAACAACGGTAGTAACACCTTGCGTTATATAATTTTGGGCAACTGGATTTTCCAGTATTCCTTCATCTGTGTGCGTGTGAATATCTATAAATCCAGGCGATATTATTTCATTATTTGCATAGATTACCTGTTTACCCATTTCTTCTGGAATAATTCCTATTTCTATAATTCTATCTTTTTTAATACCTATGTCTGAAATATACCAGGGATTACCAGTCCCATCAATAATTTTCCCATTCTTAATTATATAATCGAACTTTTTTGGGCTTATGGATTGGCAGGTGTTGAAGTAGAATATGAAAAATGTTAAAAATATTGTAATAATTTTTCTCATAGTTCTTTATTGTAATAATTAATGTCAATCATTTTAATATTATCTACATAATTTTTGTCTTTTATTTCCTTAATTTCGCTGATTTTTTTGACAATTTCAGCCAATTTTTTTGATGACTCGTATATTTCCTGAACGTTTTTAAGATGTTTATCATCCTCGTCAAATCTTCTTAAAAGAAGCTCAGCCCTTCCCATAATAATGGCAATGATATTATTCATTTCATGATTATAAGTGACAATCATTTTTTGAATAACTTCAAATTTTTCAATTTCAAGGGTTTTTTCTATCAATCTTTTTTCTTCCGTAATGTCTTCACATATAAAAAAGAAACCTCCTATTGGATAGTAATACTCATCTCTCGCTAAATTAATCTTTGCTCTGATTGTTCTTATTTCCTCATTATGAACGATATCATACGTTATGCAAATATTGTTCTCTTTTTCCGAAATAAGTGACTCTTTTATGTTCGTTATTTTTTCGGGTTCAAGTATGTAATCAATCAATTTTAAATTTTTATTAAAATCTTCCTTTTTGATATTATGAATTTCAAGTGAGATTGGATTTAAATATTTTATATTAAAATCATAGTCGGTCATCATTATTCCTATTGGACCATTTATAACAATATTTTCTAAAAAACTTCGGGGATATTCAAAAGGGATTTCTCTAATGTTTTTTATTATGTCATTCATTTCATCCTCTTAAAGTAATACAATATTAAAAACTTTTTACATAAATAAAAATTTATATTTATCATCTTATAAAAAGTTTGGTATAAAAATTTTTAAACAACTTTT
>CAZBIT010000057.1:0-9543 GCA_964491835.1 uncultured bacterium | reverse complement strand
TGAATAATGGTCTTTTTGGTTTCTTAGGGTCGGAATGAACATTAAGTTGTTTTACTTACTTTAATAAAACTTTATCCATAATCTTCCACTTTATCTTAATCATTGACTTTTTTTATTCCATTCAATCAAGGGAAATAGGTGAGAATTGGTAAAAACATTATTTTTTATCATTTTAATTTTCAGAAATCCAAAATGGTATCTTTCAAAGTTCCCATCCTTTTCGGTATTCGCGAGACAGATATTCATTTGCTTCGGGTATGTTAGTGAATTTCATATTTTTGGAGTCCCACTCTAACGGCGGTGTGATACGGTTTTCTTTGAAATTTTTTCTGCAATATCTTAACGCAACACCGGCCAGGCAAATGGTTTCTGTTACGTCACTTGCATTAATAAAGTTCCCGGGTGATGGTGCACCACCTTTGAAAGCCTCTATCCAAGAACTATCTCCACTACCTCCTCCGCCGCGCCTAACTTGCTCTTGAGTAATCTTTTTAGTGTCCTGATATTTAAGCATCTTTTTCTCAGGAATGATTTGTTCGTTGAGAATTATTCCTTTATTGCCGACAAACATCGTCCCAGTCGCTGTCATTTGTTTGTTGTCCATTTTCAATTCATCAGGTGTTAGAGGTCTCATACCACCATCGTACCAATATAAATCAAGCGGTGGATTCTTTCCTCGTGCTGGAAATTTAAAACGAATCATACAGGCATGCGGAAAAGCAAAGTCATTCATTTTTACACTGCTCACCTGGTCTACTATTTCGACGGAAGAACTCGGGAGCGCTTCAATACTGTTCGGAACACCCAAATCAAATGCCATAAATATTGGCCAGAGACTATAATTGCCCATATCTGCAATACTGCCACCTCCAAAGTCATACCAACCGCGAAATACAGCATGTGTATAATTTGGATGATAGGGACGATTGGGCACAGGCCCGAGCCATAAATCCCAATCAAAGCTTCTCGGGACAGGTGGTTTTTCAGTTGGAATACTCGTATATTGAGGCCAAAACGGTCTGTCTGTCCAGTTATGAATTTCCTGAAGAGTGCCAATTGCACCGTTCCTTACCATATCTCTTACTGAATCAATCGGGCTTCTCCAGGCTAACAAGTGTGTAGCAACTCCCGTTTTACGAGCGGTTTCGACTACTAATCTGGCTTCATATATCCTGTTAGCTACGGGTTTATGCATAGCAACATGCTTGCCTTTTTTCATAGCTGCAATTGATATAGTCGCATGGTGATGGTCCGGTGTCATTATTTTGACTGAATCAAGGTCTTTTTCCTTTTCCAGTAACTCTCGAAAATCAGCATAGGAAGAGCATCCCTTATAACTTTCTGAAGCCCTGTTTTTTGCATAGTACTTTTCTACAATTTCTCGTCCGACTTCCCGACCACACCGAATACCTTTAACGCCTTCTCCCCAGGAAGGATTCTCTAAAAGTTTTCGTATGCTGTTTCGAATTCCGTATTTATCCCAGTCCACATAATTTGTGTTGTCTCTTTCGGGATCACAGACAGCAACAATTTGTACTTCTGGATTAGTGACCAACCTCAACATTTCCCTTAATCCTTGAGTGCCGCAACCAATATAAGCTAAAGTAATTTTATCACTCGGAGCAACATATTTAGGTCCACCTAATACATGTCTTGGAACAACAGTAAATGCAAAGGCAGTTGCTGCAGAGCTCAAGAATTTACGACGGTTTATGTTTTCTTTAAGTTTCATTTTTTATCTCCTATACTTACTGTTTGTGAAGTTTTCTGTAAAATATATAATATTATAAGTACATAATGCTAAAGTTAATTATATACTTATTTATCTCCTCGATTGAATGAGAAATTTATTACTTTATAGAAAATGAATTCGTAAATACTCTTTTATTAACCCTTTTTATAATATAACAAAATCTATTTTCTTTCCTATTTATTTTTTATTGTTATGATCATTATTCAGATTTTTCTTCAAAGAATTTTAATATTCATCGCAGTAATGTATATTGCCCTGATGGACCGTCAAAATACATTGTTCCTTCATCTGATTTAACGGGCATTGCTGGGATAAATATCTCTCCATTTTTTAATAACTGCCATGTTCCTTCTGCCAGGTCAGTTATAAGAAATTTAAATAAACCATTACCTTCAACTTTAAATGAAATTGGTTTATCCGTTTGTTCACTTATTTCATTAAAGAATACGACTCTATCTTTTATTTTTATTCCTATTACTTCCTTACCCTTTATAAATTCGACATTATGTAAATTAGATACAGAATTGTCCGTTATTTGCATCACATTTAAAAAATAATCTATATTTCTGGGTTCTTTGGGAGAGAGTTCAATCCTCCAAGCACCACTTTCATCTGCATCTTCCCGACGAGGTTTGTTTGGATAATTCTTGTTAAAAACCCAAAATTCTTTACCTGGTCCACCAATAGGAACGATTTCAGTATTCTCCAGAATAGGTAAAATTATGGTATTCACTAATTTTCCGGTTTCACCCTGTTGGGTCCTTGTAATGGTTATTTCATTTCCACGAACAACTGGTTCTTCAATACTATGAAGTAACCAGTATTTTTTGAATTCAGGATTAGAAGATACAACTTTATCAAATACAACTAAAACCGCAGGAATTCTCTTATCTTTCAAATTAAGGAAAACGGCGGTTCTTTTTGCTTCCTTAACCTTACCACTATATGCTTCGGTTATATCACCTTTTAAATAAGTATAATCGGGTATTAATAAATCTTGCCTAAAACCATAACCCAGAACTTTACCGGTTTTATAACCTTCGCCAAGGAGGACTTCCAAATTAGCAGGTTCACTCCATCCATTTGGCATCCGCTGACCGCCATCATTTACTCCAAATCCACGTCTCTTTGAAAATTCTTCATTTGGGTCATATATTAAAAGAGAGTTATGTGCAATTGTTCTTTTGTTATAATTGCTATCATGTTCGCTCCCATACCCACCCATAACTCCTTCATATATTCCGGAATCAATTGCTAATGCACCTTTATAATATATCTGAAAACTGCCAGCATCAAGATGTTGGTGATTTGCAAAATTATAAATATTTACTTTCATTTCAGCAATCGCGCTTTCTTGTCCCCATCCAGTTCTTGCAATCATCCAGCCAAATGGGAATCCAAAGTATTTTGAAAGGGGCAAATCATCTGGTGGCCTTGGCGTTAAATTTGGATTACGCCAGAGAAATTCAAAAATTTTGTCTTGCCTACTTATACTCGGATTTTTTAGAAACTCATTATAAACATACCCGTCATTATAATAACTCGCTGAAAAAAGAGCGGCAACATATAAGGGCCATTGTTGTCCCTTTGGGACAGAATTTGTAAGAAATGTATCTCCATTCCTTATAAGTTGTCCATCAGGGCGACGCATATATATCCATTGATAAGGAACAAACTGTGCAGACGGATGATAAACTCCACCAGCACCAAGTCTGTCAAATATCCAAAGTGGAAACATGTCAGAACCGAATCTTGTTTGTCCATAAGAATCTCCTTGATGATACGCATGACCGGGATAAAAAAAGTTTCGAGCAGGTAGATGTTCACGGAAAAACCTACTCGCTGAAAGACGATACATTTCTGGAAACTCATCATAAATTGCTATACCTGCTGATATCATATCTCTCATAATCATCCACTCTGATGAATGACCTGTTACCGAGCCCTGTCTCACCGGGGGATAACCGCACTCGAGCGTCTTAGCCATCCTTATGAATTGCTCAATGAACGCCTCTTTTTCTTCGACAGTTAAAAGTTCGTGGCACCAATCATACACAATAGCACCCGTGACCATCATCCTGCCGATGGCACGAGAAATATCCGTTTTCTCTGGCCAAGAGCTTTTCTGCATTGTATCAAGAGCAGCGGTAATTGTGTTCCTGCCAAGAGAACGGTCTCGATTTAGAAGGTATCGTAATGCATTCACTTCTACACGATACTGGACATACTTTTCACCCAATCCATCCAATTCATCCCAGACAGGTTTTAATGTAGGATGCGACATTCGCTGTTTCAGGTCCTCAAGATTATAACTACGTAAATACAATCTTGGATGTTCCTGTGGTGGGATTGGAATGGAAACTCCATCTACCTCTATCCACTTTACATCTGCAAATCCCTTTGTCAAAAATAATAGTAATGAAAACAAGAATAGAACCGTGATAAACAAAGAATTGATGCAAAGTTTATGAAACATCAAAAATCTCCTTATCGTGAGTATAGTTTTTTACTAAAGATTTGCATTTGATAAAATATTAAGAATTAACCAATTGCCACAACAAAAATAAAAATTGAAGTTAATGTATAATTATTTTTTAATAGGTGAACATTTAACAAGAAGGTGATTTTCAAAAGAACTTGAAATCACAGCATTTGGTCCTATGACTTTTCCGATAGATTTGTCATTTTCATAGTCATAAACCTCATACATTTTCTTCTCAAGTCCCCGAAGTTGAATTTTTCCACTGTAGGTTGGAGCATAAAAGCTATAATACATAACGTCGCCTTTCTGAATAGCATGACCTTCCGGTTTATCATAACCAATATCATAAAGATTCAAATATACACCTTTACTTATCATTTCTCTATTATATATATCAACATATTTTTTCCAAGAGTTTTCCTTTTCTGGGCTTAGCCACACTCTACCTTTTCGTTCTTTTTGTACCGTTGGGGGATTGGGCCAGGTAAACCGTGAACTTATAACCCCGCCAATTCCAATTGTTGAAGCAAAATCATTTGCATTATCGCTGAGTTCAACATGGTCTCCATGGTAAGGAGTAGTTGGTCCCATTAGGGCTTTAAAGACCTTTCCCCTATGTCTGACCTGCCACGAGCTTCGTGGGTCTGATGCAACGGGCTGGTCATTGGCTCTCATATTGAAAAATGACGCCATATCTCCGCAGGGGCAGAGTTCTATTACACAATCCGGTTTAAGGGATTTTGCTTTTTCAAAGACCTTTCTCAGAACTTCTGCGGTCTTTTCACAGGATTCGTATGGTGATTTGTGGTGGTGTGCAGGATTATAACATGGGGGAGCAAGATTAACATTCATGCCGTCTACTTTTAGTCCATCATATCCCCAATCCTTAATATATCGCACTGCAAGTTCAACCTGATACTGCTGGACTTCAGGAACTGCAGGACATAAATAAAATGTATTCCAAAATGATATTCTACATTTTTTGCCATTTTTATCAAGAACAAACCAATCAGGATGCTCTTTTGCAAGAGCGCTATTTGAGTCAGCATCGAAAGGAAGACACCACAGTTTTGGCTTCATCCCTATTTCTCTTACTTTGTCTGCAAATGCTTTGATGTCTTTCTCTCCATTTGGGAATTTTGACTTCACAGGAAACCAGTCACCATTGTAGTTCGCCCATCCGTAATCAAGAACTGCCCATTTAAATCCGAGTTCTTTTGCTTTCGGAAGTGCACCGTACATATCATCCAAAGTGAAGCCAGTATCATATCCCCATCCGCACCATTGTGACTCATAAGCACCCTCCGAAAATTTATCAAATGTCAGTCCCTGTTTCTGCATAAGAGAAGAATATACACTAAGCCCATTATAGCAGTCACCATCGTGCACCAATACCATTGTCCTTATTGTTTCATATTCCTCATTTGGAGATAAAACGTTGTTTTCGGGTTCAAGAATTACTCCAATCCTGACCAGTTTGTCTGTTTGAACTTCAACAGGAAGATTGACGGGCTTAAAAATCAGCTCAATATGGGCAACAGCCATTCCCATCGTTCTATTCCACAAATCTGTAACCGGAGTGCCTCCGCCGTATTCAGGAGCATTCATCCCTTGATAATTCTGTTGAGAGAAATTGTCTGCCAACGGAACAATCCAATCAGGCCTTCTCCTATAAGAACCCCCCTGAAATGACCAGAAATCAAACTGCTTTGAATCTGAATCTGTGAAGGAAGAACCTAATCTATACACCTCACTATGAACTTTATCAATAGTAAGTTTTTTTGATGGGTGAAGATTCTTATAGATGGCAGATGTAATCGCAACATTAGGATAATCATTAAAAAGTTTAACTATGAGTGTTTTTTCAATCTTTATTCCTTCAGAATTTTCGCCTATCCCTTTAATAGTAAGCTTTTTCCCAACCCCGAATTTTTCATTTATGTCTTCAAGTTTAGTATTTTTATAATCAACCTTAAAATCCTTTATGTCCTCTCCATTAATTGTAATATAATGAGAAGGTACAGAAAGCGGCTCATCGCTTTTGGAATTATTTATTGATAATTCTTTATTCTCTTTTCGATACAATATTTTACAATACATATTATTATCAAACTTCAATATAATGTGCGCATTCTGGAAGGTGATCTCACCCTTATCTTTGGTAAATAAATTTATTTGATTATCAGATTTGATAAAACTTGATAATCCAAATATAAAAAATACTAAAATAATAAAATATAAATATAACTTTTTCATATCCACCTCTCCTTTTGTTTGTTAATTTATTTAATAATTTAGGAACTAAATAATACATTCAAATAAATAATATGATATGCTAACAATATTTGCTGAATATATCTGGTTTTAGATGCATAATTTATTTAGTTGTTTCTATTTTTTTAAATATTTTCGAGAATAGTAATATTTTTCTCTTTTGCAAATTTTTTTAACTGTGTAATAGTTGGATATGAGGGAATACTTTCTCTGATGGTAACAGCATATCCTCCACATAAACAACCAATAAAAACAGAATCCTTAAATGAAAAACCTTTCATTAATCCAAAAGCAATTCCAGCATTGAAAGCATCTCCTGCACCGGGTGTATCAATTTGCTTTACTTTAATAGGGGGTATTTCATAGCAAGAGCCATTATTATAAACAAAAGCACCCTTAGAACCGAGTGATATGGCAATTATATTAATTTTAAATTTTTTACTGATTTTTTCGGCAAGTATTCTCGGTTCTACATTCTCATCGGGGTCTATTTCAAGTATAGTTTTTGCCTCGGCAGTATTGGGAGTAAGAATATCAACATCACCTAATGATTTTCCTACAAGAAACCTTGAAGGAGCAGGGTTAAGGATTACAGTCGCACCGAATTTTTTACCTACTTCGCAGGCATATAATCCTATATCGACAGGGATTTCGAGTGAAACCATTATATATGACGATTTCAAAATTGCTTCTTTTGCTGAATCAATGTTTTCTCGACTGAGGTCTCCGTTTGCTCCTAAATCCGAAGTAATTGCTGGGACTCCTTCAGGATTAATCATTACAAATCCTGCACCGGTTGGTTTATTATCGCTGAATTTGAGGTATTTTAAATTCACTTTTGCATCTTTCATCCACTGAGTACCCCTTTTCCCGAGACGGTCTCTGCCAACTTTTCCGATAAAGTATGTGGGGATGCCGAGCCGTGCGCATCCAATTGCTTGATGAGACCCCTTTCCTCCATCAAGTGCTTCTTTAAAATCCCATCCAATAACTGTTTCATCTTCCTTTGGGAATGTTTTCACCCTCATAAAATAACCCTGAATATGTCCACCAACTACAGTAATATGGTCTCTTTTCATAAAAAGTCCTCACAATTTACATACCGAGCTCAGGACATTCAGCAGTTGCTTTATCAACCGTTATTACACAATCATGATGCTCTTGGCAGAATGTAACTGGATATTCTGTTGTTACCGGTCCGAACAGGAGTATTCTTATAATAGTTTGTTTCCAAGAACCGGTTTCGCTATAAAGTCTTATTCTTTTGGCACTTAATATATCTTTCATACCCAAAGTAATCGCCATTGGAGGAACTCGATATGAACATCCTCCAAAAGCCCTCTGACTTAAGGCAATCAGTGTATCATCATTAAGGTTTAAAATTCTTGTTTTGGAATTTCGAAATTCGTCTTTACTGACAACATACCATCGTGAATCAGGTGGCTCATTATAAGCGATGTGTCCACGATATCCTACACCACCATAAACCGTATCAATACCACCAACCTTTTGGATTTCCTCACTTATTTTTTCAATATTAAAAGGGTCTGGGAAATGAATTTGCTCAGATGGAATTTGTAATTCTTTATCGATTGCATGATAAAAATTTTTATACATCCATCCAGTAAAACTCATAGGGTGGTCAGTATGAATGTGGCGTCCCTGCCAGTCAAGACATTCATCCATCTGAAAAGCGTGAACGTTCTTTAAGGAAAGTTTAGTTTCATTAATCATTTTTACGAGGTATGGATATTCCCCTCTCGGTCCACAGGGGAGTATAAGACGTGTAGGTTTGCCTGCTTTGTTGTGAGATTTGATTTCATCATAAATCGTCTGGGCAAAATCTCTATATACGTCGTCTTTGGTTTTTAGTATTCTTATCTTCACTTTTGTGTTAGGATGGTTGGGAAGTTCGTCTGGGGGAATTTTGCACCATTCATACAATTCTGATGGATTGATGTCGCTCGACATTGTTTTCTCCTTTTATTTTCACAATGTTTCTAAAAAAGTTCAACCTAAAAATTACTGCTCAGAAAATATCATTTACTTTGAAATTTTAATAGTAGGGACAGTTAATGAATTGCCCGTGAGTAAGCGTTACCATTACGATTTTTAAAATTAATATATTAGTAAAATTTTGAGAATCATATAGATAATTTGAAGCAAATCACAAATAACATCTTATGCTTATCAATTAATAGAAACTCTAATGCTGTCCGTATTTATTATGGTATCTATCCCACCATTTATTAACTTCTTCAGGCGGTAAGATATTTGGCTTTCCCTTTAGTAATGCAAGATGAACAGTTTTGGCAATATCCTCAACCATAACAGCGGCTTTTAATGCTTTTTTAGGAGATGTATCTAATGTAAAGACCCCGTGATTTTTTAATAAAACTGCTGGGCTATCGTTTTTTACCTTGAGTATTGCTTTCCCAATTTCGTCTCCTTCATTTGATGCAAATTCAGTGCATGGAATCAAATTACCGAATTCATCAGCAATAGCCGTAAGATATGCTGGTATAGACATGCCAAGAGCTGCAAAACTTGTAGCATAATTTGAATGAGTATGTATAATTCCTCCAATTTCAGGAAGATTTTTGTAAAGAAACAAATGTATTGGGGTATCAACGGATGGATTTAAATTCCCTTCGATTGTTTGCCCAGTTTTATCAACAATCACAAGGTTATTTGGCTTTAATGTTTCATAATCTATACCACTGGGTTTTATAATAACAAAACCAGTTTCAAAATCCCTCCCAGATGCATTTCCACTATGCATAGTGACAAGACCGCATTTAAAAAGTGATATATTTGCCTTCCAGACCTCTTCTCGCAGTTTTTCTAACATAATATAATTATTAATTTTACAAACTAAAATTAACACTAAAAAAAAATATAGAAAAATGAATTATAAACAAACAATTTATCAATTGTAAAATATAATTTATTATATTTAAAAATCAATACAAATTTTTTAATTTCATAACAATTTTATTTAATTTTCTTATTCTTGTTTTTCATTGTTTATCCA
>CAZBIT010000056.1:0-9680 GCA_964491835.1 uncultured bacterium | reverse complement strand
TCCCCTCAAGAAAAAATGCCATTGCAAGAACCTTTGAACAAATCACAACTCCCTGCCCTCCCCTTCCGTGAATTCTTATTTCTATCATATAATTAATACAAAATAAATCATCATATATTATAATATTTACTGATTTAATTCAGTTCTATAATGAATATTAAAATTATTTTTATTTATAAAGTTTTGATATTGCAAACTTTTTACCTATGATTTTTCGTTTCAGGTCTGCTATGCTTCCAGTAGGGTCAAGGTCTTTTGGGCATACTTCTTGACAATTAAATATAGTATGACATCTGAAAACGCCATTTAATCCTGAAACTAATTCCAAACGTTCATCCTCTGCTTTATCGCGTGAATCCTGGACAAACCTGTTTACCTTCAAAAACACAGCAGGACCAAGGTAATCAGGATGAGTTTCACCAACAGGACAGGCAGCATAACAAGCACCGCAAAGAATGCAATCTATTAAACCATCGAGGTTTTTTCTTTGGTCAGCCGTCTGTGTCCTTTCTCTCTCTGGATGTGGGTCACCAGACATTAGAAATGGTTTTATATATTTAATTTTCTCCCAGAATGGAGTAAAATCTACAAAAAGGTCTTTGATGACTTTTAAATGTGCCAGAGGTCTTATGGTGATGGTTTTTGATTTCAAAGAATATATTTGAGTTTCACAGGCGAGACGATATTTTCCGTTAATATGCATAGCGCAAGACCCACAAACTCCTGCTCTGCAAGAACTCCTAAAAGCAACACTACCGTCAAGGTAATTTTGAATATGTATCAATCCTTCAAGTACCGTCATTCCTTTATCAACTGGCACCTCAAACGACGCGAATTTTGGAGATCCATCTTTTGATGAATCATATCTAAATATTTTAAATTTTCTTTTATCCATATTTCTTTCCAAAATATTAAATTCTATTAAATGTTAGTTTAATATTTCCTTTCTTTTGGCTCGAATATGCTGATGTCAACGTCAGAATATGATATTTTTACGCCCTGAAGAGTATGATATGCTATAGTATGTTTGAGCCATTTTCCATCATCCCTTTTTGGAAAATCTGTTCTTGTATGAGCACCCCTGCTTTCTTCCCGAGCAAGAGCGCCCATTATGATAACCTCCGCAATATCAAGATTTCCCTCACATTCCATAACATTTATCAACTCCTGATTTAACCTTCTTTCCCTGTTGGACATTCCTATTTTTTTGAATCTTTCTTTTAGTTCTTTTATTTTATCAACTGCCTCTTGAAGAGATTTTTTTTCTCTAAATATTCCTGCATTATTATCCATCACTTCGTTTAACTCTTTTTTTATGTCCGCCGTAATTTCTTTTCCAGATGACTGTAAGAATTTAGTTATTTTATCGTCATCTCTTTTAACGGCATCTTTCATAACCTTTTCATCTTTTTTAGGAAGTCCACCACTCAATATGTACTCTGCGGAACTTTCTCCTGCAATTTTCCCATAAACGATTGTTTCAAGAAGCGAATTTCCGCCCAATCTATTAGCCCCATGAACACTAACGCAGGCACACTCACCCGCAGCATACAATCCCAATACTTTTGTCTGTGCATTTATATCCGTATCTATTCCTCCCATAGCATAATGCTGACTCGGTTGAATGGGTATAAGTTCATACACCGGGTCAACACCAGCAAAATTAATACAAAGACTTCTTATACCCGGTAATCTTTCATTTATTCGCTTTTCACCAAGATGCCTTAAATCAAGATAAACGTATGCATCATCTACACCTTTACCGGAAAGTATTTCTTTTTGAATATTTCGCGATACAATATCTCTTGGGGCTACTTCCATTGCCTTTTTAGAATCATCATAAAATGCAAGAAACCTCTCGTTATTTTTATTTAATAAAAATCCTCCTTCTCCACGACATCCCTCAGTCATCAGTATATTCGTTCCAATTAATGTCGTTGGATGAAACTGCACAAACTCCATATCCTTTAAAGGAACGCCAGCCCAGAAAGGCATTGCCATACCACGCCCTGAATTTATAAGAGCATTTGTTGTTTTTCCGTAAATACGCCCAAGACCTCCAGTGGCAAAAATGACCGCATCCGCTTGAAACGATTCAAGTTCTCCAGTAATAACATTCATCGCAATTACTCCCTGACAATATCCATCGTCGATTACAACGGAAGTAACGAACCATTCAGTTAACACTTTCATCTGCCCTCTTTCTGAATTATACTCAAACTTTGCAATTTGTTCATATAACGTATGAAGAAGAGCGTGACCCGTTTTATCGGAAGCATAGCAGGTTCTCGGAAAACCTGCTCCACCAAAAGGTCTTTGTGCAATTTTCCCATCTTCAGTTCTGCTAAAAGGGCATCCCCAGTGTTCCATCTCGATTATGCAGTCAACTGCATTTTGCGTTAGTTTTGCGGCAGCTTCTTGATCCGCAAGATAATCACTCCCTTTTATAGTATCAAATGCATGTTTTTCCCAATCGTCATTTTTCCCACGAACGTGATTACCCAACGATGCATTAATTCCCCCTTGGGCTTCAACCGAATGTGAACGTAGTGGATGAACCTTCGATATGACTGCGACATTGACATTCTTTTGATTCAATGCCACTGCCGCTCTTAAACCTGCAAGCCCTCCTCCTACTACTATTACATCGAAATGTTTCATATTTTCTACCTTTAGACTTTTAATATATTTATTTATGAAATAATTCCTTTTATAAAATTTTAGATAAAATTATTCCCTTGCATTTTTAATAATTGAGGCGATTCGTAATTTGCAGTCCCGGGAAAAAATAAGTTAAACTCAATCCTATTATAACAAAAAACATAATCCAGGTGAGCCATATAAGTCGTTTATGTAAAAGAGTCATTTGGAAAAAATCTGCCAGTATAATTCTTATACCATTTAAAGCGTGATAAGCCACGGCAAACAAAAGAAAATATTCAAGTATGTGACCGAGTGTGTTGTCCCATTTTACAATCGAATGGTCGAATGCTTCACTACCTTTCCTTACCGCACTTAACGTGTAAATATGGAGAAACAAATACACACTTAATGCAATACCACTTATCCTGTGAAATGCGTAAGATAACATACCTGAATTGAAATTGCGATATGTTTCTTTTGGAAGTGACCTTATCATAGGATACCTCAAAAATTAGTATATAAAACTTGTCTTTAAATTATAAAGCATATTTTTCTAAAAATTATGATTAATTTCTTTTAATCATCCAGAAAAAGGGAATAAGATATATATTCCCAAAACGAATGAAACAACACCAACAACGGATAAAGACCATCCTAAAATTTTTCTGATAGATTTTCTTGGATTCCAGTCCAAAAAAATGCTCCAAATTCCATTCAATGCGTGATACACGACAGCAAGAAGTAAAAGTGAATCAAACGCAATCCATAATGGAGATTGAAGACGCTGTTGAACGATTGAAAAAGTTATTGGTTTTTCATCAATATTTATGTAATGAAGAACCCAAAAGTGAACTAATAGCCCAATTACAAGAAAAACAGCACTTACTCTTTGTAAAAACCAAGACCAAATTTCAAGCGTTTCTTTTCTCATATTTAACCTCTTTCTTAAATTATAAAATATATTCTCATTTGATATGAATATTTGGAGAGAACTTTATAAAAGATTTTTAGCGAATAACCCCACATACTAAAAAAACACTTCCAAATTTTAAATAATTATCCAAAAATACTAAATTTTTTTAGGTATAGATTATAGATTAAATCTGAAAATTATAAAAAATTTATTAAAAAATAATAAATATATGTTTTAATTACAATAAAAATATTTAAGGGATTTATATTATTTTCAAAGTTTTGAAAGCCATTTCTGCCGCTTTCTGTTCAGCTTCTTTTTTACTTCCTCCTTCGCCAACACCCAAAATTTCATTTCCAACTTTCACAGCCATAATATATTTTTTTTGATGTTTCTCACCCTCCTCCTTTTTCAATAGGTATTTTGGAATATTTATATTATTTTTTTGACAATATTCGAGTAAATCTCCTTTATAATTTTTAATATCGTCCTTATTAAATCCATTTTGATAAACGTAAAGGATATTTTTCTCTATAAATTTTCTGGCTCCTTTTTCACCTCGCTCTAAATATATTGCACCTATTACAGCTTCAAGAGTATCAACGATGATGGAAACTTTTTTTCTACCACCGGTTTTTTCCTCACCCGGACCGAGGATTATATATTTTCCAAGATTAAGTTCTTGTGCTCTTTCTGTTAAAAATTTTTGACTGACGATGAAAGACCTCATTTTCGACAGTTCACCCTCGGTTTTTTGGGGATATTTCTTAAAAAGAAATTCACCAACAACAAGGGCAAGAACTGCATCTCCAAGAAACTCTAATCTTTGATTGGATTGGAAATATGAATCTTTGATAAAGTTAGAAAATGAACTGTGAAGAAGAGCACTTATGAAATTTTGCTTGTTTTTTATTTTATATTTTATGTCCCTCTCAAGTGATGTCCACTCAATTTGAAGACATTTGTATTGTTTGAAATTTGATTTTTTGCCCCTCTTGAAAATTGAGATAATATTTTTTGATTTTTTATTTTCCATCAAATCTTTTTAACAAAATACAAGCATTATGCCCACCAAACCCGAAACTGTTATTTAGTGCAACGTTTACTTCTTTCCTCCTTGCAACATTAGGAGTATAATCGAGGTCACAATCCTTGTCAGGAAACTCATAATTTATGGTAGGAGGAATAGTAGAGTGAACTATAGTAAGAACGGTAGCAATAAGTTCAACACTACCTGCAGCTCCAAGAAGATGACCCGTCATAGATTTTGTTGAACTTATTGAAATGTCAAATGCTTTCTGGTTGAATAATCTTTTTATGGCAAGAGTTTCTATTTTATCATTATATTCTGTAGAAGTGCCATGTGCATTGATATAGTCAATATGTCCCGGTGTTAAACCCGCATCAATTATGGCATTCTTCATAGCCCTATATGCACCATCACCTTCCGGGTCAGGGGCAGTAAGATGATAAGCATCGGCAGTAAAACCGATGCCACCAATTTCACAATATATTTTTGCACCTCTTTTTTGTGCGTGCTCTAAAGATTCAAGAATAACAATTCCCCCACCTTCTGCAACGACAAACCCATCTCTTTTTGCATCAAATGGTCTTGATGCCTTTTCAGGTTCGTCATTTTGAGTCGAAAGCGCTTTCATCGATGAAAATCCTCCAATACCCATAGGCGTAACGGGAGCTTCTGCACCTCCAGCAATCATAACATCCGCTTCCCCTCTTTGAATAATTCTAAATGCATCGCCTATTGCATGAGCAGAAGTAGCACAAGCAGAAACTACTGCATAATTTGGACCCTTCAATTGATACATTATTGAAATGTGTCCGGGGGCAATATCTGAGATAAGCATAGGTATAAAAAATGGACTTATTCTTCTTGGACCTTTATTTAATAAAGTTGAATGTTGCTCTTCAAATGTAATCATTCCACCAATTCCAGAACCAACTATTACTCCGACCCTCTCTCTATTTTCGTTATCAAAATTCAAACCCGAGTCCCTTACTGCCTGAACGCTTGCAGCAACTCCATATTGAGTAAATAGGTCCATCTTTCTAACAGATTTTTTGTCGATATATTCTTCAGGATTAAAATTTTTTACTTCTCCTGCAATCGTAACCGGATAATCAGTTACATCAAATTTAGTAATTTTACTTATTCCACTTCTTCCTTGAATAAGAGAATTCCATACTTCTTCAACGTTATTCCCCACAGGAGTTACCGCACCCATTCCTGTAATTACTACTCTATTTTCCATATTATATCCTTTTTTATTTCCCTTATTTTTCAGCCAATTTCTTCTTAAGATATTGGATTGCATCTCCGACAGTTGTCAATTTCTCCGCTTCTTCATCCGGGATTTCAATTCCAAATTCTTCTTCAAAAGCCATAACTAATTCTACGGTATCAAGTGAATCAGCCCCAAGGTCTTCTATAAATGAAGCTTCATCGGTTACTTCACTTGGATTAACGCTCAACTGTTCTACAATAATTTCTTTTACTCTTTCCTCAGGTGAAATATCTGACATATTCTTACCTCCATTTGTTTTGAAAAGTAATTATTTTATTATCTGAATTTTTCTTATGCCATTATCATCCCCCCATCCACCTGAATGACCTGACCAGTAATATAATCAGAATCAGGTGAAGCCAGAAACTTTACAACTTTTGCAACTTCCTCAGGTTTACCTGAACGTTTCATTGGAATAGAATTAATAAAAGCCATCTTTACTTCATCCGACAAACCTTCCGTCATATAAGTTTCAATATATCCTGGTGCCACTGCATTAACACAAATGTTTTTCGATGCAAATTCTTTTGCTACCGACCTTGTCAATCCAATAATTCCAGCTTTCGACGCCGAATAATTTGCCTGACCAGCATTACCCATAATTCCTACTACGGACGATATATTTATTATTTTTCCGTATCTCCTTTTCAACATAATTCTACTCACTCCCTTTATTAAATTAAACGCACCTTTCAAATTCACTCTAATAACAGAATCCCATTCCTCCTCCGACATTCTCATAATCAAATTATCTCTGACAATTCCTGCATTATTCACAAGAATATCCAGTCCTGAAAATTTGTCCTGCGCTTCATCAACGATTCTTTTTGCATCACCAAACACAGATACATCCCCCGTAACAGAAATCGCCGTTTTCCCAAATTTAGTTATTTCATCAACAGTTTGAAGAGCGGTATTTTCATCAATGTCAGAAACGACAACCGATGCTCCTTCATTTGACAATTCCATCGCAATTGCGCTTCCTATTCCCCTTCCTGCACCCGTAACAATGGCAACTTTACCCTCCAATATTCCCATAATGATTATTGCTTTTTATTTGTATAAAATTTTAATTAAAAATCTTACTCAATTCATCAAGGTCATCTGTTTTATCAATACCCAAACACACAGCATTTTTATCAATTCTTTTTAAAAGTCCTTTTAAAACGCCGCCTGGTCCCAATTCAATAAAAACATCAACACCTTCATTAAGCATAAATCTCATTGAATCTTCCCACATAACCGGACTTATTATTTGCTTTGTTACGTTCTTTTTTATTTCATCTTGTTCAGTCATCGGTTTTGCAGTAACGTTTGAAACTATTGGAAATTGAGGTTTTTTAAAGGATATATTCTTCAAATATTCTATAATTCCATAATAAGCAGGTTCCATAAAGTTTGAATGAAAAGCCCCGCTCACTTCCAATTTTACAGCTTTTAATGCTCCATCCAATTTTGCCTTTTCTATTGCCTGAGTTATAAGTTCATTTGAACCCGAAATGACTATCTGGTTTGGCGAATTAAAATTGACCAGTTGAAGAAGACCATTTCTGCCTAATTCCGAGCATATTTCCTCAACCTTTTTTCTTTCAAGTCCAATTATGGCAGCCATACCGCCGGGATTTTGCTCACTTGCTTCTTTTATCAGTTCCCCTCTTCTTTTAACAATCTTTAGCCCACTTTCAAAATCAACTGCATTTGCAGCGGTTATTGCAGTATATTCTCCAAGACTATGACCAGCAGCATAATTAAAACTAATTCCTCTTTCCTTTAACAATTCAAAAAGTATTATCGAATGCAAAAATATGGCAGGTTGACATATTTCAGTATTTTTCAATTTTTCAGAGGGTCCATTAAAAGATATTTCTTTTATGTCATAGCCAAGAATACTTTCAGCCTTAAGATAAATTTCTTTTGCCACATCAAATTTTTCGAATAAATCCAGACCCATTCCAACATACTGCGAACCTTGACCAGGAAATAAAAGGGATACCTTTTTCATATTGTATTTTTACGATTCAGAAAGTAATAGTATTAAAATATTTTAAACATTAAAATTTCACGACCACCGAGCCCCAGGTGAATCCTCCTCCAAAAACCACCATAAGGCAAATATCTCCTTCCTTTATTCTACCCTGCTTTCTTGCCTCATTTAAAGCAATCGGAATGGACCCAGAAGACGTATTACCATATTTATCAAGGTTAATAAAAACCCTTTCTAAAGGTATATTAATTTTTTTTGCGACGCTCTCGATTATTCTCATGTTTGCCTGATGAGGAATTAAAATATCAACATCGGAAATTGAAAGATTTACTTCTTTTAGAATTATGTTTGCAGCATCAATCATATTAATAATCGCATGCTTAAAAACTTCTCTACCTTCCATATTGATGTAATTATATTTTTGATCAGGCAAAGATTCTTTCGTAGGATATTTAGTTCCGCCCCCGGGCATTGTGAGAAGTTCCGATAAGTTCCCATCACTTTTTATATATGTTCCGAGAACACCCTTTTTTCCATCAGACCTTTTGAGAACGCAAGCACCGGCACCATCACCAAATAAAACACAAGTATTTTTATCCTTCCAGTTCGTAATAGACGACAATATGTCCCCACCGATTACAAGAATATTATTGTATTTTGAATTCCCCATAATATGGTCTGCAATGGTAATGCCATACAAAAATCCAGAACACGCCGCACTTAAGTCAAATGCGGCAGCATTTAATGCTCCAATTTTCTTCTGAACGTAACAGGCAGTTGCAGGAAACTTAACGTCCCCAGTAACCGTACCAACAATGATAAGGTCAAGGTCTTTTGGTGAAATTTTTGCTTCTTCCAGAGCTTCTAAACTTGCTTCTTTACATAAATCAGACGTAATGGTGCCATTTTCAACGATGGCACGATAATTAATTCCTGTTCTGGATTTTATCCATTCATCGGATGTATCAACTATTTTCTCAAGGTCATAGTTAGAAAGAAAATGGTTCGGAACATACGAACCAGTTCCAGCAATCATCGTAACAGGGGATTTATTAACCTTTATCATTTAACCTACTATCCTCTCTCCAATATGTTCATTAATTTTTCTTTCTATCATCAGGTCTGCTCTTTCAATAGCGTTCATAATTGCTTTCGGTGAAGAATTGCCATGGCAAATAATTGCCACACCATTAATACCCAAAAGGGGAACTCCACCATATTCTTGATAATCAAACTCCTTCATTATTTTCTTCAAAGCAGGTGATAACAGAAATAGACCAAATCGCGTTCTTGGATTTTTTCCAATCTTTTCTTTTAGTTTTTCTCGAAATATGTCGAAAAAACTTTCAGTATATTTAAGAATAATATTCCCAACAAATCCATCACAGACAACGACATCCGCAGTGCCTTTAAGAATATCCCTTCCTTCAATATTTCCAATGAAATTTAATGAACTTTCTTTTAAAAGTTTATGTACTTCAATGGATAATTCGTTTCCCTTTGAACTCTCTTCACCAATATTAAGCAGTCCAACTCTGGGATTTTTCCTATTGAGCATACACTCTACAAATATGCTCCCCATAATTGCAAATTGCAGAAGATAAACTGGCTTGCATTCTGGATTTTCTCCCACATCGAGCAAAAATCCGATTCCTTTTTCGCAAGGTATAAACGAACCAATCGTTGGTCTTTTGACTCCTTCAATCTTCCCAATGGTTAAAAGGCAGGAAGCAGAATATGCGCCTGTGTTTCCAGCACTAATAATACCATCAACGTCTCTATTTTTCATAAGTCGGGTTAATAAATTTATGGATGAATTGACCTTCTTCTTTAAAGC
>CAZBIT010000055.1:0-9726 GCA_964491835.1 uncultured bacterium | reverse complement strand
CTGAAATTGGCTCTAAGTTTGATGTTAACATAAGGGGCAAAAATGTGGAGGCAGAAGTTGTTAAAACTCCTTTTGTATAACTTTCTGAAAATTGCGATAGGATTTCTAAAATTATAGAATAAATTATTAAGATAAGAATGGTGATGATTGTGTAAGGGCAATTCATGAATTGCTCCTACATAAAATAATGAATTATAAATTTTTCTAAAGTAATTTTCAGGTAATTAATTAAAATTTGATAAATTTTTAAAATTTAATGTATATAATAAATACAAAAATTTAAATGGTAGATTAGTCGAATATGCAAAGAATGATAAAGAAAAAGAGGAATAAAAACAGAGAAATATTCGGAATTATTATTCTTGCGGTTTCTATAATGCTTATTTTTGGAGTTATTACTGGCAGTAAATTTTTAGGGGAATTTGGTGAATATATTCAAAAATATTTTATGCGTTCCACCTTTGGATATCCGGTGGTTTTCATTCCTTTAATAACGTTTTGCTTTGGATGGTGTGCATTTTTTAGAAAACCAATCTCTTCACTTTTTAAGTTTTCTTCATACTCTCTTATTTTTATGCTTCTTATTTCATATGGTTTATCCCTTATAAATCTTTTAGTTGATGGGAAATTGGGTGATATTTTTAATTTAGGAGGCGCTGTAGGATTATTTCTTGGTAGCAAATCATTAGAATTTTTGGGTAACTTTGGAAGTGTTATCGTTTTAATCTCTGCATTTTTAATATTTATCTTTTCTTTATTTGATATTGACGTCAGTAGAAAATATAATTTTCTTGAAGAAAAGATAAAAGGTGTTTTCTTATATATAAAAAGAATTATTGAAAATGAATATAAGAAACGAAGGAAGGTGTTTGGTTTAGTAAAAAATGAGAGAAAAGACGTAATACGTGAAGAAATCGTATCACCAAAAGAAAAAATAGAGGAAATCAATCGTGAGGAAATTGATGTAGAGGAGGAATTAGAAACTCAAATAACGTTCATTGATATAGAAAAAGAGAAAAAAATTTTACCTCCTAAAAAAGAGAAGATGGAATTGGGAGAATACGTTTTTCCACCAATAGACCTTCTTGATTATCCTCCTGATGTTTTGAAAAATATATCTCAAGAAGAATTGATAAAGAATGCGGAGATAATTGAGACGACACTTTCGGATTTTGGCGTTGAGGCAAGAGTGAAAAACGTTACTCCTGGACCAGTAATTACGATGTATGAAGTTTCACCTGCTCCTGGGGTGAAAATAAGCAAAATTGCAAGTTTATCTGATGATTTGGCTTTGGCAATGAAAGCAAAAGGAATTAGAATCATTGCTCCGATTCCTGGAAAGGACGTTATTGGAATTGAAATACCAAATAAAAATCCATCAACGGTATATCTCAGAGAGCTTATAAGTTCTGAAAAATTACGTGAAACAAAATCAAAACTTGCAATTGCATTTGGTAAAACCATTGATGGAGAAATTTACGTTACTGACCTTGCAAAAATGCCCCACCTTCTTATTGCTGGTTCTACTGGTTCAGGGAAAAGCGTGGGGATTAATACTATAATTGCAAATATATTATATCGTGTTTTGCCAGATGAAGTCCAGTTTGCATTAATCGACCCGAAAAAACTTGAATTATCCGTTTACAAAAAACTTGAAAATCATCACCTTTTAACCGTTGAAGGTATTGATGAAAATGTCATTACAAAACCTAATAATGCGGTTATTTTACTTAAAGCACTTGAAAGGGAAATGGAAAGAAGATATGGACTTTTGGCAAGAATGGCTGTTAGAAATATTGAAGATTATAATCGAAAAATTTCTGAAAAAAAGTTTAATGAATTGTCTGAGTCCGAGAAGTTATGTTATATCGTTGTCGTAATCGATGAATTAGCAGACCTTATGATTACTTCAGGAAAAGAAATAGAAGAATCGGTTGCACGTCTTGCTCAAATGTCGAGGGCTATTGGAATTCATATGATTATTGCAACGCAGAGACCTTCAGTGGACGTATTAACAGGCGTTATAAAAGCGAACTTTTCCGCGAGAATTGCATATCAGGTCGCAACCAAAGTGGATTCGAGAACAATCCTTGACGTAAATGGTGCTGAACAGTTACTTGGGAAGGGTGATATGTTATTTTCCCCAATGGGGGAACCAAAACCTATAAGAATACAAAATGCGTTTGTATCATCTGAAGAAATTGATAGAATCGTGAATTATATCGCTCAACAGCCAATATTTCCTAAGGAAAAATTATCGTTAAAGACAGTTGATTCTGATTTTGAAGGAAATGGCATAAATAACGGAGAGAAAGACCCACTCTTTAATGAAGCGAAAAAACTCGTTATTATACATCAGCAAGGGTCGATTTCTCTTTTACAGAGAAGGTTAAAAATTGGATATTCAAGGGCTGCACGACTTATCGACCAGTTGGAACAAGAAGGAATCGTTGGTCCATTTGACGGTAGTAAAGCAAGAAAAGTCCTTTATGACGAAGATTCCTTAGATTCATTTGATAATTAATATTAATGAAAATTTAAAATATTTTTGAATTACTATGAACGTTAAAAATATAAAATTAGTTATAATTTTTTCTATTTTTGTTTCATTTTTTAATTATACATTTGGCGAAGATGCTAATGATATAATAAAAAAAGTTCAAAAAATTTACAAATCTGCGAAAGATGTGGTTATTGATTTTGACAGAGTTTTTATTTGGAAATTATCTAAAAATCCCGACACCATTAAAGGAAGAATATACTTAATGGGGGATGATTATATTAAATATGAAACAAAAGAACAAATATTCGTAACTGATGGAAAATATGTATGGAGTTATTCATCTGCTACCAATCAAACCATCATTGATATATACAAATCCGATGAAGATGAAGCATTGCCCAAAGAAGTAATATTTAATTTTGATAAAAAATATAATTCAAAATTTGTTGGGATGGAAAATATTGGGGGCATAGATTGTTATGTTTTGCAAGGAACCCCAAAGAATGAAAACCTTGAAATAAAATCAATCAAATTGTGGATTGATTCAAAAAAATGGGTAGCGAAAAAAATAGAATATATCAATCTAAATGATAATGTTATTATTTATAACATCGAAAATGTGAAATTCAATAATGAATTGAAAAATACATTTTTTAAATTTGAACCC
This sequence comes from uncultured bacterium, assembly GCA_964491835.1. Taxonomy (GTDB): domain Bacteria; phylum SM23-31; class SM23-31; order JAUVVT01; family JAUVVT01; genus CAZBIT01. Next base: position 6,556 of record CAZBIT010000055.1, on the reverse strand, counting down.
CCAAAAAATTCAGAAATAATTGATTTAAGATCCCAACAATATTAACACTTTTTCAAACTTACTTTCAAAATGAAGAAAAAAATTTTATTGGGAATAATTCTTAGTATAGTTTTTACTTATGTTGCCTTTATGAAAGTTGATTTGACGAATTTTTTAAGTGTATTAAGAAATGTGAAATACGAATATACAATACCTATTATATTGTCTAATCTGGCTGGATTTTATATACGTTCTCTAAGATGGAAATATATTCTTGAGCCAGTAAAAGTAATAAAAACGAAAAGGTTATTTTCATCGGTAATGATTAGTTTTATGGCAAATAATATACTTCCTATCAGATTGGGTGAATTTGTCAGAGCATATTCTATTGGTAAAATGGAAAATATATCTAAAAGTTCTGCTTTTGCGACCGTGGTTATAGAACGGATTCTGGACGTTTTTTTTATATTATTTTTATTTCTAATACTTCTTTTCTTATCTCCAATTGCACTTCACGTTCCTGAAAGATTAGTAAGAAATAGTTATTATGTTTTAATTTTTTCAGTTATTTTTCTATTATTCTTATTATTTATAATGTGGAAAAGGGAATTTGTCTTGAGTTTGATAGAGAAGATTTTGAAGTCGTTTCCGAAAAGTGTTTCTGAGAGGATTCAAAATATTATTGATTCATTTATAAAAGGACTCGATTTTTTCCGTAATACTCGAAATTTTATCCCGATAATTTTACTAACAATAATAATGTGGATTATTTATATGAGTGGTTATTACTTTGGATTTTTAGCTTTTGAGTTTTATAGTAATGATCATTATAAATTTTTGTTAGCTGGGGTTGTGCTTCTTGTTTTGGGATGTATAGGGGTTATGATACCATCCGCCCCTGGTGCCATAGGAACATACCATTCATTTTGTATTTTGGGATTGCTCGTTACTGGTTTAACCGATATAAATCAAACTGCTGCATACGCTGTTTATATTCATGGTGTGAATTATATAGGTGTAGTTTTAGTAGGATTCATTTATTTTTTTAAAGAAAATATGAGCCTTTCTGATTTAAAATTATCAAATGAAAAGTCTTGAAAAAATTAGTACTCGATTAAGAGCATATGCCAAATTAAATATTGGTTTATTTATTAAAGGAAAAAGAAGTGATAATTTTCACGAAATCGAAACGTTATTTATTCCTATAAAATTATATGATAAAATTACTATAAGAAAAACTCTAAAAGATGTAAAAATTAGATGCAGTGTCCCTTACATTCCAGTTGATAATACAAATCTTACATATTGTGCGTTTCAAAAATTGAAAGAAAAATACTCCGATAAGATTAAAGGGGGAGTGGAAATAATTATAGAAAAGAACATACCAGTGGGAGCAGGACTTGGTGGTGGAAGTAGTGATGCTGCCGCCGTTTTATTGGGTGTCAGACGTTTATGGGATCTCAATATTTCTGATAAGATTTTAAAGAAATTGGCGAGTGAGATTGGTTCTGATACCCCTTTTTTTATCGATTGTCAACCATCTATCGCTTCTGGAAGGGGAGAGAAACTGAAAAAAATTGAATTTAACATCAATAAATGGATACTTTTAATCTATCCTAATATAAAAGTTTCGACTTCATGGGCTTATGAAAATTTTAATTTTATCTTGACAAATTGTGCAAAAAATATTAATTTTGGAAAATTAATAAAAAAAAATATTTTTAAATTTAAAAATGTTATTCTGAATAGCCTTGAGTTACCTGTTTTTTCCAAATATCCTATTCTTGAAAAAATAAAGGAAGATTTATATAAGTATGGTGCTGATTTTGCTTTAATGAGTGGTAGTGGTTCTTGTATTTATGGTCTATTTAAAGATAAAAATAAGGTTATTGAGGTTGGAGAAAAATTTAGAAGATATGGAAATATTTACATAACAAGACAAGTTTTAACGCCCCAAATGTTTTATTAATATTAATGAAATTCAATTAAAAAATACAATATTGGGAGAGTAATATGGAAATAACAGAAATTAACATCAACCTTCGGGAAGAAGAAAGATTGAAAGCATTTGCAAACATTACTTTTGACGACGTATTTGTTGTAAGGGGATTGAAAGTAATTGAAGGAAATAACGGTCTTTTTGTTTGCATGCCTTCGAAAAAGATGAATGATGGGAGTTATAGGGATATTGCCCATCCGATAAAAAATGAATTTCGGATAATATTAGAGGAAAAAATATTGAATGCATACAAAAAGGAACTCTCCAAATCTGGATGAAGAGATATTAATGCTTATGATTAGAAAATTATGAAAAAATTACTATTTTAAGTTAAAATAATAAGGTGAATCAGAATTGATTCACCTTGTTATTTTTATTATTGATTTTACAAAAAAAATATATTAATTTTAAGGTTTGAAATATTTAATTAAAATATATAAACTTGGTTTGTAATTAAGATAACTTGATTTCTAAATGATGATTTTAAATTATTTAGATTTATCGTGACATTAAATTATGGTTTAAATAAATTGGGGCGTCGTCAAGCGGCAAGACACAGGATTTTGGATCCTGGATTCGGAGGTTCGAATCCTCCCGCCCCAGCATTAAAAAAATAAGAGAAAAAATGAAAGATTTAAAAATATTTACAGGAAGCGCAAATCCATCACTGGCAAAGAAAATTACAGATTATTTGGGAATTGAACTTGGTTCTGCGGAAATATCAAGATTCAGTGATGGAGAAATTAAAGTGAAATTTAACGAAAATATTCGTGGTACAGATGTGTTTATTGTTCAGCCGACGCATCCGCCTGCAGAAAATCTAATTGAACTTTTAATTATGCTCGATGCTGCAAGGAGGTCTTCTGTAAGAAGGGTGACCGCAGTTATGCCTTATTATGGTTATGCGAGGCAGGATAGAAAAGACCAACCACGCGTTTCCATTGCTGCGAAACTCGTCGCCAATCTGATTACGACTGCTGGAGCGGATAGAGTCCTTACTATGGACCTTCATTCTTCCCAAATTCAGGGGTTTTTTGATATACCTTTTGACCATCTATATGCATCGATTAATTTTTTTGAATATATAAAAAAATTAAACCTGAAAGATTTTGTGGTTGTTTCTCCTGATGTTGGAAGCGTTAAGATTGCAAGGGCGTATGCCAAAAGACTTGAATCATCACTTGCCATACTTGACAAAAGGAGACCAAAACCAAATTCTGCTGAAATCGTTAATTTGATAGGTGATATTAAAGGTAAAAATATCATTATAATTGACGATATGGTTGATACTGGAGGTACCATTCTTTTGGCTGCTAAAACATTAAGGGAGCACCGTGCAAAGGATATAAATGTTTTTTGTACTCACCCCGTTCTTTCTGGGGATGCCGTGAAAAAATTCGAAAAATCAGAGATTAAATTATTTGCCATTACTGATACTATTCCACTCGATAATTCTAAAAAAATTGATATCATAGATGTTGTTTCTGTGGCTAATTTGTTTGGTGAAGCAATAAAAAGAATTCATAATGAAGAATCTTTAAGTTCGCTTTTTGATTGGCAAAATGTGCAAATATAAAAAATATAATTAATTTTTGAGAAATGTTTATAGAAATACTTACATTGAAAGGTGAAGTGATTATATGGAAAACAAAATAATCAAAGCAGATATAAGAAATAAATTGGGGAAACAATATTCGAAGAAAATCAGGAAAGAAGGTAAAGTTCCAGGTATATTTTATGTGAAAAACTCAGAACCAATTCCGTTTGAATGTGATATCAAAGAATTAAAAGATATTGAGCGTTATGGATCCCGCATAATTACTGTTACTCTGAATGGTAAAACAGTTAATGGAATATTGAGAGAAATACAATACGACCCCGTAAATGATGATATTCTTCATATTGATATAATGGGAATAGACCTTAAAGAAAAGGTGACTATTTCTATACCTGTTGTATTAATTGGGACGGCAATAGGAGTAAAAACGTTTGGTGGAATTCTTGAACACCTTACTCGTGAAATTGAAATAGAATGTTTACCGACCGACATACCTGAACGTATAGAATTTGACGTATCTAATATGAACATTGGTGATTCCATCCATATTGGAGATTTAAAAATTGAAAAAGTAAGAATTATAAGTAAACCAGATTTAGTATTGGCAACCGTTGTTCCACCAACTGTGGTCAAAGAAGAAGTCGAAGTCGCTCCTGCTGAAGAAGAGGTGAAAGAACCAGAACTTATCCAGAAGGAGAGACAGAAAGAAGAAATAGATGAAGAAGAGAAAAAGGAAAAATAATTTAGTTAATTTCTCTTAATACTTATCATCGTAAATATGAAATTAATAGTTGGACTTGGAAATAAAGGAAGAAAATATAAAAATACGAGACATAATATAGGATTTGAAGTTGTAGATAAAATTTCAGAAGAATTGAAAGTATCATTTAAAGAGGGTAAGGGTGAATATCTAATTGCAAAAGGATATTATGGAGAAAATGACGTTTTATTATTGAAACCTCATACTTATATGAACAATAGTGGAATAGCAGTTGTTGATGCTATAAATAGATATAAAATTTCTTATGAAGATTTGCTTGTATTATGCGATGATTTAAATCTTCCTTTAGGTAAAATAAGATTTCGAAGAAAAGGACAAGATGGAGGGAATAAAGGTCTTCAATCTATTATTTATCATATTGAATCAGTTGATTTCCCAAGGTTGAGAATAGGGATTAAAAATGAAAATCTTACAGATGATTATGAGTATTTTGTGCTTTCTGAATTTGCTAAAGACGAGGTCAAAAAAGCAAGTCAAATTATAGATGTTTCTGCGGAAGCATCGCTTTATTGGGTAGAATTTGGAATTGATAAAACAATGAATAAATTCAATAATATAGTAGTTGAATAAATGTTTAAAGTATTTCCAAAGAAGAAAAAATAATATTTGAAAAATTTTAATTTATTTTGTAATTTAAATCAAAAATTCGTAAAGATAAATAGAAAGAAAGAAGATTATGAGAACATATGAGACGGTTGTTGTAATTGATGCACATCAACCAGATGAAACAATAGAAAAGGTAATTGAAAGAGTTAAAAAAATTGTTGCTGATAATGAAGGGAATATATTAGAAGTCAACCGATGGGGTAAAAGACGTCTTACATACGAAATTAAAAATAAACAACACGGGTATTATATGTATTTTCTTTATGAGAGTGAGAAAAGAGATCTTCCTTCAATTCTTGAACACAATTTCAAAATTACAGAGGAAATTTTAAGATATCTTACTTTAAAATTAGATGATAAAGCATTAGCATATAGATTAAAGAAGAAAAAAATGGAAGTGGAAAAGGTTGAAAATCAAGAATCAATTGAAAAGGGAAAACTTGTTGAAGAAACTAAATCGCATTGATAAGTTTTAAGTATTTAGATGATTAAAATTAGATAAAGAAAAAGATAAGGAGATGTAGATGTCCGAGATTAAAATGCCAGATGTAAATTATGTTATAATAGCGGGAAATTTAACTAAAGACCCGGTTATACGAACAACAACGAATGGAACACCAGTAGCAAATTTTACCATTGCTTGTAATCGTAAATTTAAAGATAATACTGGGCAATGGAGAGAAGACGTATGCTATATAGGAGTTGTTGCTTGGTATAAACTTGCCGAAACTTGCTATGAAAATCTAAAAAGAGGAAACGCTGTAATAGTTGATGGCGAGCTCCAAAGCAGAAGCCTTAAAACTGAAAATGGTCATTTTAGAAATATCGTGGAAATCAAGGCGAGAAGAATTCAATTTTTAAACAAAAAAGAAACAAGCGAAGATGTAGCCGAAATTTCCGTTGAGGACGAAGTGAAAAAAGAAATTGAACCTGTTGAAAATGATATTGAAGTAAAAAAAGAGGAAATTGAAAAAGAACAGCCTGAAAAATCAGAAGAAGAAAAAACAGAAAAGTTCGATTTTGGTTATAATAATTTAAAATTGTAAATATATATGTTAGATTAGAAAATCTGTATTATTCAATTGGGCGTTTTTTATGAAAGGAGTTAGATTTGTTAAAAGTTAGAACGAAAAAGATTTGCAGGTTTTGTGAAGAAAATGTAGGATATATTGATTTTAAGGATGAAAAGAAACTACTCAAATTTATGACCGAACAGGGAAAAGTAATTCCAAGAAGAATTTCAGGTAATTGTGGTAAACATCAAAGAGAACTTGTAACTGCAATAAAAAGAGCAAGGCATCTTGCGCTTATACCATTTGTTGCTGATGCTACAAGATAAAAAAGAAAAAATATTAATACTGTGAGTTATAAAGGTTTGCTGTTTGGAATACAGTTATTTTTTATTTAATGGGGTTAAATGGAAGGAATAAAATAAAAATGAAAGTGATTCTTAGAGAAACACACGAGAAACTTGGAGAGGCAGGAAGTATTGTAAATGTGGCAAAAGGTTATGCCCGAAATTTTCTTATACCTAAAAAGATAGTTCTGGAATATTCTAAAAGCAGTTTAAAAATTTTGGAAGAGGAGAAGAAAATAAAAGAAGTAAGGAAAAATAAAGAAAAAAGAGTTGCTG
>CAZBIT010000054.1:0-9820 GCA_964491835.1 uncultured bacterium | reverse complement strand
GAAAGTTGTTTTGTAATAAACTTTCTCTCAAACACGGAACAATCTTTTGGTTTGTAATTATTCTTATTCAATTTAAAATCAAGATAGAATTCAAAAATGGCATTTTCAATGCCCTCAATATCATCAAATTGTATTGATTTGCCTAAAGAATATTCTTCAATTAAATTTTTCAATGCACCGTTCTCTGTTATTGCCAAAATGGGTTTATTTGCTCCTATGTAGTCAAAGACCTTTGTAGTAAGCATATTTCTATTAAAAGAAAGTTCACCGGTTATTAAAAGAAGAAGGTCTGCTCCTTTTAAATATTGTAAACTCTCATAATATGGCTTATAATCGATAATCTTAACATAAGGTTCTAAATCAAACTTTTTGACGCATTCCAATGTATCATTATGAAATATACCCATAAATACCGCTGAAACATCTTCTCTAAAATCTTTATTTTTTGAAATAAGATTTTTTAATGCTATAAAAATATTATCGGGTTTTCTCCATCTAAATAATGTTCCATAATGTAAAATCACAAAGTTTTTTTCATACTTATAAGGTGTAACATCTTTAAAATCATCCGGGTCAAAACCATTTGTAATAACTGAGAATTTTTCACTCTTCACGTCAGGAAAACGCTCTTGCAACTGCATTTTCATAACATCTGAAACGACGATTATTTTATCAGAATTTGCCAGAATGATGTGTTCCAGAAATTTATCTAATTTATTTTTTATTCTGAAATTATAAGGATTGTAATTAATGTAATATTGATTCCATAAATCACGGAAATCGGTTACCCATTTTTTCCCAGTGATTTTTTTTAAAAATAAACCTATGATATGTGTAGAATTTGGTGGTCCAGAAGTTATAATAACATTTACATCCTTGCTCTTAATTATTTTGTTTCCTTTTATTACAGCAAATGGAATCCAACCGACGTATTCATCAGGACAAAAAAAAACCGTGTAAAAAATGTTCTTTAAAAAAATAAAAAATTTTTTAATAAAACCCCAAAAACTTTTTGATAGCCCTCCTTTTTTTGCATAATTTCCATTAATTTGGGGCTTGTAGTGAAAAATCCTTCTAAAAAAATCTCCAATTAGAATAGCATTGCTGTAATTAATATTATTAAAATTTTTTATTTCTTTATCAAGAGAATTGTCTTTAATGTAGGAATAAGGATTTTTAACGGTAAGAATAATTGACTCCCAGTTAAAAATTGGAAGAAATTTCAAAAACTTTAAAATTCTTAAAGTCCCAGCACCACCAATCGGTGGGAAATAATAACTTATGATTAATACCTTTTTCCCCATTTCAATTAAGATTTTTTTATTAATTCTGATATGAACGTAATTTGCTCGTCTGTTAATTCTGGATATATTGGAAGTGATAATATTTCTTCTGAAATTTTTTCCGTTATTGGAAAATCTCCTCTCTTATAGCCCAAATATTTATATGCGGGCTGTAAATGTAATGGAATAGGATAATGTATTCCTGTTGAAATATCATTCTTCTTTAACTTTTCTATTAGTTCTTTTCTCCTTTTTGTCCGAATGGCATATATATGATAAACGTGCCTGGCATAACTCATTTCCTCCGGGATAATAACATCAGAATTAGATAATAATTCATTATACAATTGAGCATTATTTCTTCTCTTGTCCGTCCAATCATCAAGATATTTCAACTTTACAGACAATATTACTGCCTGTAAAGTATCCATTCTGTAATTATATCCTTCAACGATATGCAAATCCTTCTCTTTTCTACCATGATTTCTTAACAATCTTACTTTTTCAGCAATTTCTCCGTCATTTGTAACAATCATTCCTGCGTCTCCATACGCACCAAGATTTTTGCTAGGAAAAAAACTAAAACAGGCAATGTCTCCAAGAGAACCAACCCTTCTATTTTTATATTCACCATTATGCGCTTGAGCAGCATCCTCAATAACTTTTAAATTATATCTTTTTGAAATTTCAAGAATAGGGTCCATATCTGCCGATTGACCATATAAGTGGACTGGAATTATTGCTTTTGTTCTTTTATTAATCGCATTTTCTATTTTTTGAACGTCTATTGTATAAGACCTTTCATTAACATCAACGAACTTTACGTTAGCACTACAATGAGAAATTGCTTCTGAAGTTGCAATGAAAGTGTTTGGCACTGTTATAACTTCATCATTTTTCCCTAAGCCAAGTGTAAATAGAGCAAGATGAAGGGCGGTTGTGCCTGAACTTGTCCCTATTGCAAACTTCACATTGCAAAAAGATGCAAAATCATTTTCAAATTTCTCTAACTCTTTTCCAAGAATAAAAGAAGAATTTTCTATAACTTCTTTTATTGCACCATCTATCTCATCTTTTATCGATAAATATTGAGATTTTAAATCAACAAGAGGGATTTTCATTTCATAATGTTCCTATAGAAATTTCTTTTCCATTTTTATTTAATGATTTTTGTCCTGCTTCAAGAATGCTGACCACTCGTAATCCATCATAGCCATCAGAAACTGGAGTTTTATTATTCATAATGCAATGTAAGAAATGTTCACATTCGACCTTCAATGGCTCTTCAAAATTTATTTTCGGAATAAAAACATCTCCTGCACGATGTATCAACTGAAATTTACCGAAATCATCAAAGTCACCAAGAGAACTGGTTAAATTTTTTTTATCAATACCTTTGTCGAAAATCTGAATTTTATAATCAGAAACGTCATCATATACAATCATTTTTTTGCTGCCGACAAACGTCATTTTTCTTACTTTATGTGGGTCAAGCCAGCTCACGTGAATGTGCGCAATAACGTTATTTTCAAAATTAATCGTCATAAATACAACATCTTCAATATTCGGTTGAATGTAAGATATACCCTTTGCAGAAACAGAAACGGGTTTAAGTTTTAATACATAAAGCAGAATAGATATATCGTGTATTGCCAGATTCCACATTGCATTTACATCATTCCTGATTTTACCCAGGTTAAGTCTTTGAGAATATATATAATATATTTTGCCCAACTTACCATTTACAATATAATCTCTCAAGGTATGCACAGCGGAATTATATTCAAAAGTATGCCCCACCATTAATACGATTTTACTTTTTTCAGCAAGATTTATAAGATGAGTTGCCTTGGATGATGTCATGGCAATGGGCTTTTCTATTAAAATATGTTTGCCTTTTTTAATAATCTTTTTTGATATTTCATAATGACTGCTTGCAGGCGTTGAAACCACCACAGCATCAATTGAATCATTATTTAATATCTCTTCAAATCTTTTTGTAGTATTTATGAATGGATACATCAGCTTCACATAATTCAACCTTTCCTCATTAATATCAGCAACCATTTTAACTGAGCAATTATTATTTTGAACGAAATTTCTTAATAAATTCGGACCCCAGTATCCACATCCTATTTGTGCAATGTTTACCATATTTAATTTTCCTTCATAATTGAATTATAACGTTTCTGTTTGAATTTACTTATAATTCTGTTATAGAACCTTCCGTTTATTTTTCTCTTCAGGTGGCATATTTTACTACCTTTATAACTTTCCCATTTTTTATAAAAATTATTAAACGTTTCTATTCCAGTGAGATTATATAAAACCTTTAATTGGCAAATATGCAAATTGTGATAATCGTCTGAGGTAATACGACCAAATAAAAGGTCATATTTTGACCAATAACCCGAATCATAACGATGAATGTTCTTCTCTAACGTTTTAATTCCTTCATTCCACAAACGGAAACTTTCTTCATCCTGTTCAATCCGATAAAAATCAAATAGCCCAAAAAGTGCAAATATGAAACCATTTAATATGTGATTAGGTGGATTGGTGGGATTTTCTTCATACCAAATGTTATTATATTTGTCAGTATAAACTATATTGGTTTCCTTAAAAGAATTAAAAGCTTTTTCAGCAAAATAAAAATATTTATTATCATTAAAAACTTGATATGCTCTTAAAAGTAGAGATATAGCTTCACCTTGAGTCATCGCCGAAATCCATGGAGGTTTCAGGTCATATATTGGTTCAATCCAAGTATGTTCCCAGACACCAAAAGAGCCCATATCCTTAACATTTGCAGTGAACCAGTCAGCACATCTTTTAAATAATATCAATTTATTTTCATCATTATCTTTTTTATACTTTGACAGTAAACCAAAAGCATATTGCGCAATAGTGACAGGTGCATAATGTATCCCAAAACTGTTTTTTTTATACTTTGATATATACCATAAATTATTTTTAAAAATTTTATCATAATCAACAATTGGAATGCCATTTTTATCCAGACCACCATAAAATCCTGATTGAATTAAATCAATTACTGAAGAATAATTCAAATACCAATCTCCAAGTTCCTCATTTTTTGACACGTTTCCCAATGAAACATCAAAAGATATTTTCATTAAAATAAATCTCAAAACAATGACTATAAATAGGAAAAAATAAAACGATATAAATTAAAGAAGAATATTTCATCTTTCTATATATATATGAAATAAATCTGAATGGAAACAAAAGTTTTAAAAAGACATTACTCTTATGTAGAGGTTGTATTTCAAAAGCAACTGGTAAATATTCCAAATTTATGAAATAATATTCATCCTTGTAATCTATACCATACAATTCTAATCGTCTAATTATAAATCCATTTTTTTGAATAATGGGAATTAAATCAGTGAAAAATATGCTTTCATCAACTATTTGCAATTCTTTGGGATTTGTATTTCTTATCTTTTCAATCGCCAAAGGATTTGGAATGGTAATTAAAATTTTTGCTTTTGGTTTTGAATGTTCCTTCAATATGGCAAAAAGTTTTTCGTATTTATCCTTAGTAATGTGTTCAAGACAATCGAAAAGACATATAACATCAAATTTCTTTTTTAAATTAATATTTGATATATCTTCACATATAAACTCCACATTAGGAACAGTTTTACGTGCATATTTTATTATTTCAGGCGATATATCCATACCGACAACGTCTGCTCCTCTATTCTTAATAAATTCGGTTGTTATACCAATACCACACCCAAGGTCAAGGACAATATCACCTTTATTAATAAATTTTTTTACGATCCCTTTTATATGGATATGACGCTTGTTTGGATATATTCTGTCTTTTACTAAATATGAGAGAAAGTTGTTATAATAATTTTCTATTTCTTCAATACTCTTATTATTTCCCATAAAAATATTTTATTTCAAGAATATAACAAAAGCAATTGCATAATCGCCAGAATGAGAAATGCTGAGCAACGAATTTTCAGCGAAATAATTGCGTTCATTTGAATTGGAAGATTCGTCAAAAAAACATAGATAGGGTCGCCCATTATTATCATTTCTAACTTCTATCTCAGAAAAAAAATATTTTTTTTCTTTACTCAAAGCCTTAATTACGGCTTCCTTTGCTGCAAATCTCCCGGCAAAATGGGAATACATATTTTTCTTTTTTAAGCAATACTCTATTTCGAAAGGCGTAAAAATTCTTCTATAAAACCTTTCATTTAATTCAAAAGGAATGTTTTTAAATCTATTAATCGACTCAATATCTACTCCAATTCCGATAATTTCATCTTTATGAATATTCATTCTTGAATTTTTCATATCTTTAAAAGAGATTATGAACATAAAACTTCATCATAAAGATTAAAGAGGTCATTTTTGACTATTTTAGATAAAGAAAATTTTTCTTTCACATAACGAGAACCTTCAACATTTAACAAGGGATTCTTCTTTAATTCATCTAAAATATTTTGAATACTATTAAAATCGGGAGGTGAATAATGACAATAAGGAAAAGGAAAATTCCAAATTACCTGTCTTCCACAGGATAATGCTTCTAAAACCGTTAATGACAAACCATCGTGTTTTGGAATGCGAAGAATTACAGTCGATTGATAATAATATTTTATTACGTCATTACACCATTTTACATATTCAACATTATCATATTTATGCAATCCTTTTCCTGAATTTGCTATAACAAAAAATTTAACATCAGGATTATTTTTAATCAATTCAAGAATAACATCGTAATTATAAAATTCAAGGCGATTTTCAGGAATGTATGTAAAAACTGAAAAATTTTTTGAAAAAGGAACGACATTAATATCATCTAAATTCGATACAATCGGCATTAATTTACTATCTATTCCCAATGTTTTTAATTCAAAAATTAGATTCTCCGTAACTGCAACATTGATATCTATAAATTTGTTTATTAAATTAAACTTTTTCTTCAAATTCTCATCATTAAGGATTTCAAAAACATCCGTGCCTATCCAATGGCAAATGTTTTTCTTTCTAAACAGTTTAGTAAAAATATAACGTTTACTTAAAAATGAATACATACCGTGATAAATATCGCAATCGAAAGAAAATCTATTATTGTTCACATCTTTTGCATAAAACTTTCCACTAATATTATTGATTTGATTTACGAGCAAATTTGTATGGTAAATTGGCCCATAAATTCCTATTTTTATTTTTTTATTATCGTTCATTTTAAAATATGAAAATTTACAGCATTACTACTTTTTTACTTTCAAAATTTTTATATACTCCTCTTGTATCAATAATTCCTTCAACATTTTCTATTAAGAATTCATAATCAATGTTAGAATGATTTGTTAAAATTGCGGTATAATCAATATTTTTCAAAAAATTTTTATTTAAACTTTTTGATTTGTATCTTTTTCCATTTAAAACAAACCTTGAAACATAAGGGTCATGATAATAAACAGATGCGCCCTTTTTTTCCAGGATGCTCAATATATCTAAGGCGGGTGATTCTCGAATGTCATTGATATCTTTTTTATAAGAAACTCCAATAAGAAGTATCCTTGAACCATTAACAGATTTTTTTTGCTTATTTAATGATTCAGTTATTTTCTTTACGACAAACTCTGGCATTTCAGAATTTATTTCACTGGCAAGTTCTATAAATCTTGCTCGATAATTTAAACTTTTCAGTTTCCAAGAAAGATAATGAGGGTCAACGGGAATACAGTGTCCACCTAATCCAGGACCGGGATAAAATTTCATATAGCCAAATGGCTTTGTAGAAGCAGAATCTATAACCTCCCAAACGTTTAGATTCAATCTTTCGCACATCATTGCAAATTCGTTTACCAAAGCAATGTTGACGATTCTAAAAGTATTTTCAAGAAGTTTAGCCATTTCTGCAGCTTCGGCTGACGAAACTTCAATAACATTATCTATTATTTCTGAATAAAAATATTTTCCAATTTGTACGCATTTTTTTGTAATTCCACCCAATATTTTCGGTATATTCTTTATAGTATAAATTTTATTGCCAGGGTCAATTCTTTCGGGCGAATATACGAGAAAAAAGTCCTTGCCAATCTTAAGTCCACTTCTTTCAAATATAGGTAATATTAATTCTTTTGTGGTACCGGGATACGTTGTGCTTTCAAGAATAATTAAATGCCCCTTACGCAAATATTTTTGGATACTTTCCACAGAACTTAAAATATACGAGATATCGGGGTCTTTTGTTTTACTGAGTGGAGTTGGAACACATAAACTAATACAATCGACTTTTTTGAGAATAGAATAATCGTCGGTAGCAATTAATTTCTTCGAGTTCACAAACTTCTTTAGCGAATTACTTTTAACATCTCCAATGTATGAAATTCCTCTATTAACTAAATCTATCTTATGTCTATTCTTCTCAATTCCAATAACATTATAACCATTTTTCACAAATTCCACTGCTAATGGAAGTCCAACATAACCAAGTCCTATAACAGCAATTTTTAATGTTCTTTTTTTAATTTTATTCTTTAATTGATAATAAACGTTATCCATATTATAAAATCTTTTAAAGTAAAAAGATAAAAATATTATAATAGTTTATTCCCAATCCTGATTTTCTAATAATTGCTCTAAGGGTACATTCCTAAAGAATTTTGCAGGGACACCAACAAAAATCTTTTTACTCGGGATATTAGAAGTAACTACTGAGCCAGCACCAACAACTCCATCTTCATCAATCTCAATTCCTGGTAAAATTACAGCACCGGCACCAATTCTTCCCCCTTTTCGAACCGTGATACCTTTAAAGTGCTTTTTTCTTTCCTCTGTTCTACCAATATAGTTGTCATTTGTCGTTATAACCATTGGTGCAATAAAACAAAAATCTTCAATGTATGAATATGCACATATATAACAACCGGTTTCAAATTTACATTTTCTTCCAATCGTTGTTTTCTGTTCAATTGTAACATTTCTACCAATTATCGTATAATCTCCGATAACGACTTTTTCTCTTATTGATGCAGAATCGGCAACAAGAACATAATTCCCTATTTGTGAACCATAATAAATAACAACATTAGAACCAATTAAACACTCATTACCAATTATTAGAGACGTTCCAAAATCCGAATTCTGAACAACGCTCCATTTTGCTCTCAGCGGTCTTTTTCCAATAATTGAATTATCATCTATTCTAATATCCGTTCCGACAATTGTGCCTTCCTTAATACTAACGCAATTTCCAATTACAGTTCCTTTACCTATTTTAACATTTTTCTCAATTGACGTAAAATTGCCAATCTTTACATTTGTTTCTATCTGTGCTGTTTTATCAATAAAAACTTTCAAAATATACCCCTATAATTTATCAACTTTTTTCATATTATCTGCATATTCCAATACAAAAACTCCAAGAATCCCAAATACTAAACCAATGCAAGAAGATATTAAAACAATTAGTTTTCTATTTGGTTTGCTTTTATATTGAGGAATAATTGGAGTATTAAGAACGTTTATAACTGGAGTATTTTTCACCTCCTGTAAAACCGCCATTTCATATTCATTTTTAAAGTTAATGTAATTGTTTCGACATATTTCATTTTCGAGTTGAAGACGCTCTCTTTCTTTCTGTAATATAGCAGAATCTTCAATTTTCAAATTACTTTTTTTATGTTCCGTAAGTTTTGATTCAGCAATATTAAATGATTTTTCAGCCCTTGCCAATTGTTCTTCAATAAAAATTCGATTCTCCTTTGCCTTTGAAGTTCTTGTTTGTTTATTGTAATGGATTAACAATTCAATCAAAGTATCCGCAATCGCCTTTGAAAGCCAGTTTCTGTTTGTTTCGACGTAAAGAGTAACTATTCCCGTTTTATCATTTAAATTTGTGCTTATAATCTTTAACGCCTTTTTATACCCTTTTTCCAATTTCTTTTCTTTGTTTTCATCTTTAATTTTTAGTAAATCCAAAAGTAATTCTTCTTCCTCGCTATTAGGATTTTTAATTTTTTTCTCCAATAACGAATAAATAATAGGTCTACTTTTTATTATTTCAGGATAAAGTTCAGAGACGTTCTTTGCTTGTAAATTTGCTAATCCTAAACTGCTTGCTAATCCTAAACTGCTTGCTAATCCACTGATTTGTCCAAGTGAAGATGTTCTATCTTCTTCAAAGGAAGGAAGTATTGAGGCATCTGCAATATAGGTCTTTTTTGCAATAAGAGAATAAACGATGGATAGGATTATAGAAATAGCAAATATAATAATAACAAATTTTATCCTTTTTTTAATAATCTTTAGATATTGAAAAAGGTCTATTTCACCTTCACTATCCAAATAATGTCTCCTTAAAAAAATTAGTAAATATTACTTATTAACGATTTGGTCTAAAATAAAAATAGAAGTAATGAGGCTTGACAAAATTTGCGCACCATCTGCAATTGCACTTCCCCAGTTAATTCCCTGAGTTTTTATTTTTGGCCGAACTATGATATTACTTCCTGGAGTAATTTCCGTGTCAAACC
>CAZBIT010000053.1:0-9838 GCA_964491835.1 uncultured bacterium | reverse complement strand
GTTTCAGCAGCTGTAACCGCTAAAGCAATGGTTTCAAGGTCTCTCATTTCTCCAACCAATATGACATCAGGGTCTTCCCTCAAAGCGCTTCGAAGTGCTTCTGCAAATGAATGAGAATGTGCGCCAATTTCTCTTTGATTTATAAGGCAATTTATCCCGCTATGCACATATTCTATGGGGTCTTCAATTGTTATTATATGTTCTTTCCTCTCATGATTAATATAATTTATCACAGCGGCAAGGGTTGTAGATTTACCCGACCCTGTTGGACCTGTCACAAGCACAAGCCCTTTCTTTTTGTTCACCAATTTATAAATGCCATCAGGAGCATCCATCTCCTCAAGCGTCATAATTTTTTGTGGAATTATTCTAAATGCTGCCGCTACGCCTCTCATCTCATAAAAAATATTCGTTCTGAAACGACCGACCTTTGATATTTCATAAGCCAAATCAATCTCTTTATTTTCCTTAAGCAATTTTCTTTGCTCAACCGTTAATATATCATTAATCATACTTTCGATGTCATCTTTAGTTAAAGCAGGAGCGTCCGTCTTTTTTAACAATCCATCTATTCTCATTATTGGCGGAAACCCAACAGAAACGTGAAGGTCTGAAGCCCCCAAATTTACCGCATTCTTTAACAAATTATTTATATCCATATTTTATATTTCTCCTATACGACTCTTTAAATATTGCTATTTGACTTTATTTTAAAAAATTATTAATTTTTATTGATAATTTCAATATCAGTTTTCACCCATTTCATTTGTTTTTTGAGAAACAAAATTTTCATCCCTTATTATATAAGGAGTAATAAATATAACAAGTTCACTTCTTGAAGAATCTATTGAATTATGTATAAAGAGATTTCCAAATAAAGGGATTCTGGATAGAAATTTTACTCTTTTCGTTGTTTTGAGTTTATCCTCTTTTATCAAGCCCCCAATAATTACAGTATCACCATCCTTGACTCTTACCTGACTATTTGCTGATCTGGTGGATGTTATAGGAAGGTCTCCATACTTACCAGTATATCCAGTTATTTCACTTACAGAAGGTTGAACCCACAGAGTAACGAATTTGTCATCGTTGACGCGTGGAATGACCGTAAGAGCGATGCTAACAAATTGTTGTTGGACTGTAGTCCCACCCATTATTCCCATTTGTTGTTGACCTCCTGCACCGGCACCGGCACCCCCGGCACCAAGTAATGGCTGATAAACCTCAACAGGAATAATCGTTCCAACAGCAATATCCGCCTGTTGATTATCTATGACCGATATACTGGGCTGATTCAAAAGTTTCGAATTACCTCTCTGTTCGAGCATTTCAAGAAGTGCTTTGAACTGGCTCAACGATAGCGTTCCAAATTGAAAATTTTTTACATTTAATGGTTTACCTGGCACCTGAACTCCTGCGGCACCTTGAGGTGTAACCTCTGCAGTAGCAGTAGCAGCCGCTCCTGCACCACCTCCAGCCATCTGTGCTCCACTTGGCATTCCACCTTTACCAATTGCTTCAACCGTTGCAGTCCAGTTTATCCCCCATCTATCTTTATCATCAAGTTTTGATTCAATCAATTTTACTTCTATCCTTACCTGATTTGGCGGTCTATCAATCTCATTTATGATTTTTCTTATTCTTTCTATAACTTCTGGATAATCAGTAACAATAAGGATGTTAGACCTTTCTGTACCTGCCCTTCCGCCTGCTGCACCTGGTGTTGGTGCTCCTGCCGTTGCGGTGGCTCCACCCCCACCCATACCCCCCGTCAAAGTTGGAAGTGCTACTCCAACATTCCCTATCGGCGACCTGACAAACATTTCAATCTTCCCACGGTCTTGAGTCATAATATTTCTTAAATTCTCAATTATGTCACTCCCATTTAAATACTGTAACTGAAATATTTCCGTTTCAAGTTCTCCAGCCAATTCAGTGTCACGATTTTTTACCAAAATTATATCGTTTTTCTTTATAAAATTATAACCATTTGCAGTTAATATTGCTTCAAGAGCACCTTCGAGATGAACGTTTTGAAGACGAACGGTCACAAGGTCCTGTTCGTTCACATCTTTAGAAATCACTATATTTACATTATAAATCTCACTAAAAACCCTCAAAAGGTCGATAATAGAAATATTTCTATAATTCATCATCTCAATTTTTTGTTCGGCAAGAGATTTTGGAACGGTGCGAATTTGAAAAGTTTCAGATTTACCAGGAATTTCGGTAGGTTTATTTTCAATTTCCTTAGTTAGATACTTAACTGTATCTTTTAATTCGATTACCTTTGATTTTTCTTTTTTAATCTTATTTTCTAAATCAACAAATCCTTTCTTACTAAGTTTTTTGGATTCATCTGTTACTTTCTTCTCAGATATAACTTTAGCATATGTCGTATCCAAAATTTGTTTAATCGGTTGTTTTGAAGCAAATTTTATTGAAATACCATCTTTAATGGATTCAATATTATAATCTACTTTTTCTGAAAGGTCGATAACGAATCTTACTATATCAGGACTAACAAACCATTGACTGATACGAATTTTTTCCACTGGTGCTTTTTTCACTGGAATTATTCTTGAAGCCAGTACCCTTGCATCTCTTATATCTACTGCAACTTTAAGTGGATATTCATCCGATTCCAATGAAAAATATTTGTAATTTGGTGCGAAATCCGTGATAACATTCACAATTACGTCCCCATTTTCTATTTGAACATTTATATCCTTAATGGAATTTATTTCACTTCTTGCAAAAATTATTATATAAAACTGAATAAAAACAAGTAATGTAAGAATAAATATTTTTTTCATTTTTTTTCTCCAAGTTTCAAAATAAATTCTTTTTCGCCAATCCTTAAAACGATAGAATTTTTCTCAACTTTAACCAACTTTTTACCATCAACGAAATCACCTTCATAATATATTTTATTATTAATAACAGCAATTCCTTTACCATTAGCCCATTGCACGCCACTTAGAACAAGATTCATCACTTCATCGGGTTGTTTCTCTTCGACAACAATCTTTCTTTTAACTTCTCTGAAAAAAGGGTCTCTCTTTCCCCAGTCGCCATAAAATTCTTTAACTTTAACAGAACCAACGGATGTTGAATCACCAATATTGGCTTTAATACTATCTTTTGAAGATTTTACTACTTCTTTCGATGGCAACGGAGTTCCAATAGAAAATGAATCGCTTGGCAACTTAGGTTTTGAGGGCTTTGAAAAAAACGCAGTATATACATAAATAAAAACAATAATAACCAATAGCCCCAATAATATCTTCTGTCTTGTATTTAACTTATTCATACTTATCTTTCTTCAAATAAAAATGTGAATCATTTATATAAGTAAACATAAATAATTAAATATACTTGAAGTTCGGGATAGTTATCGTCATCGCCGGATATCGTAACAGAACCTGCCTTTAATAGAAAAGGAAAATCGTTAAAGCTTTCAATGAATTTGCCAAGGTCAAAATATTTTCCAATCAACCAGATATTTATGGGAATTTTAATGATGCTCGAACTCGGTGTCTGTTCGGAAAAAAGAATCTCTTTTTGAGGAGAAATCTTTTCAATCTTTAAACCATATTTTTCACCCCTACTCTGAATGAATTGCGAAATGTAAAGCAACCTGTCTTTTGAAGGGATTTTCTCTTTCATATTTTCAACGTCATTTTTGATTTTTTTAATGTCGTCTTGAAGAGTTTTTATTCCTTCTGAAGCGGATTGTGCCTTACTGAGGTCGCTATTTATTTTTGTGATTTCCATTTTCATCTCGCCAATCTTTCTATTCTGAATCTTGTAAAAACTGACATACCACAGAAATATCAAAACCACAAGTCCCAATCCATACAATATATATTTTTGCTGATAAGTAATATTCATTTTATTAAACTATAAGACACAATTGATTTCGAATTGAATTTTTTCACTTCCCCCTTCTGGTGAAATCTCCTTGTAAGGATTTACCTTTGAAAAAAAATTCATTTTCTCAAGACGCAAATTAAAATCCGCCACAAATATCTCTGAATTATAATTAGGATTATTAATGTATCCGCTGATTACGACACTTTTAGAAGATATGTTTATATCGTTTAAAGTGACGTATTCGGGAGTTACTGAACTTAAAATTTTCATTATTGCAACGATGTTAATTTCTTCTGTAATGCCCGAGAGTTGGGACATAAAATTATTCTTATCGCTCTCAACAGTGCTTTTCTGTTTTCTTAGTTTGTCAAAATCCGAAAGAATGGGATAAGCATTTTTGCTGTAAAGGTTAATCTCATTTAATCTTTTTTCAAAGTTAGATTTACCATTGGATACAATCAGAGAATACCCAACAAGTATAATCATCACAAATACAAGAGCAAGTTTAAATATCTTTTTTTGTAAAACAATTAAAGGGATTATCTTAATTTCCGGAGGCAAAAGATTTAATCCCCTTTTTTCATCAACGGCATTACCAAAAGCGGTAACCAGAAAAGGAGCAGCGACTTTTAAATTATCCTTATTTTCAATATTACTTGCAATCTTAACAAATTCTAACGGATTAAGAACAATAACCTCTTTGCCCAAATTATCAGATAAAAATTTTGGAAAATTCTTCAGATTTGCAGTTCCACCAGAAAGATAAACCTTTTCTGGTTCTCCTGATGGAAATTTACTTCTATAATAATCAAAAGTTCTTTGAATCTGGATTACAATTCTTTCTATTACTGGTTTTATCATCATACTCAACTGGGAATTGGATAGACCGGTTTCAAAAGATGCCAATACGTTTTCTTCCCGAAAATCGACATCCTTTTTCAATTTTTCTGCATAATCTCTATCAATTTTTACAACGCCTTCGTTAGTCGATGTTGTCCCAATTAATGCTTTTGTTATGTCTTCTCCTCCAATTCCAATTTCTCTTGCGAACTGCAAATTTCCATCTCCTAAGAATATTATATAAGTATTCGATGCTCCAATATCAATAATCACCCCATCTTTTAAACCGACTTTTTGCGTATAAAAATAAAATGTATTATATATCGCAAGAGGCACGATAACTGCTCGATATGGGATTATATCTGCACTTTTCAGAATATCTAAATGATTTCTAATAATTTCTTGGTCTGCAAGAGCAATAATTGCATTTAATTTGGGGATGCCTTTTTCCGATACTTCACCAAGAACTTTAAAATCTACCAAGGAATTTTCAATGGGAAAAGGTAAATCCTTTTTAACGTTCCATATCAAAGCATCTCTTAATTCATTTTTAGCAACCTTTGGCAATGTCACACTCTTTATTGCCACCTTTTGACCAAACACGGAGGAAATTATATGATATGACCTTTTCCTATCCTTATTTATTACAGATTTTAAGGTATTAGTCATCTCTTCTTTTATTTTTTCCTCTGTTGTCTCACCATAGCGATAAGGATAAATTCCGTAGTCCTCAAGCAGAATTTTCTTTCCAGAATGCGACAATATCACGTATTTAATGCCATTACTACCAATATCAAGCCCAATATATCCAACCTTACCTATGATGAGTTTTTTTATCTTAGATTTCAAGAAAGATAGATATTTTTTGAAAAAATCTCCCTTACGAGATTTTACTTCTACCTTTTTATCTTCTTTCTCTGAAACTGAAGAGGATAGAATTGCCTTTTCTTCTTCTGGAGATAAAGGGACAGAAATGGTTTTTTCATCAATCTGTTCAACTTTTTCCCCTCTCAACAATTCAAGCAATTTGTCAGTTGCCAATTCTTTATTTTCATCATACATGCCAGCCGACCTCTTCTCTTACAAGGGATAATACCAATTTCTCATCAACTATTTTTTTATTATCTCTTATCATAGCGATAAGGGAACTGTGACACAGCGAATTTATTTTTCTTGGAAAACCCTGAGTATTAATATAAATTTGCTTCAATGCTTTATCAGTAAATAAGACCTTATCTGAATTCAAACCAGCCATTTTTAATCTGAAATTTATTAATCCTATCGTATCTTCTTCATTAAGTGGATTAATCACATAGCCCATTGCAATGCGGTCAAGAAAGTTTGGTTGACGTTTCATTTTCTGTAAGAATTCCTGCTGTGCAAACATCACAAGTTGTAGTAACTTATATTCATTAGTCTCATAATTTAGAAGCGTTCTCAAAACTTCAATATACGTCGGAGTGAGTTTTTGAGATTCATCGATAATCAAAACGACTATTTTATTCTCTTTGACACCTTTTTGAAGGAGATATTTCTGAAGTTCGTTTTTATGTTCAAATGAAGAGCGTGCAGAAGATTCTATGCCAAAGGACGTAGTAAGATTTCTTATGAATTCAAATTCTGATTTAAACGTAGGGTCAAGTATAAGTCGCATAATGAAATTTGTTTTTTCTTTTGCAAATTTCTGAATTAAAATTCTACTGACGGTTGTTTTTCCGGTACCAACATCCCCAAGGATAACTGAAAGCCCTCTCCTTAATCTGATTGCTATTTCGAGTCTATTCATACATTCCCTATGTTC
The DNA here is from genome assembly GCA_964491835.1 of uncultured bacterium. Classification (GTDB taxonomy): domain Bacteria; phylum SM23-31; class SM23-31; order JAUVVT01; family JAUVVT01; genus CAZBIT01. The sequence continues at coordinate 3,321 of CAZBIT010000053.1, read as the reverse complement.
ACGGGAATAAAAAAAGAACAAAGGGTCAGGAGAGGTAGAAAATGGCTCTTTTGCCAAATCTAATAATTTATAATATTCCATTATTTTTTCTCCTGAGGATTTCTTTAATGGCTACTTTTTGTAATCTTAACACTTTTATTTTTTCAAGTTGTTTTACGGTATTTTCGTTGAAATACCTGTAATTATTTCTTTCGCTTCTTGAAACTTCTTCAACGAGCCCGATTCTTAAATAATAATTAAGCGTATCAATGGAAAAGTCGGTCAATCGTGCTAAATCCCCAATAAGGTAAATTTTTTCCATAATAGAATCCGATTATTTTAATAATGAAATTGAAAATATTACTCAATGGTTTAATATATTACTCAATGGTTATGGAGTAATATACAAAAAGATTTTTCTTTTGTCAAGAAAAATTTTTAATTTTTTTAATTATTTTATAAAATTAATTAAACTCTTAAATCCCAAATTATTAATAATATTTAAGATAAAAATTTATCATTTTTACTTAAAAAAATAAAAAAGGGCTGTAATTTTATATTCACAGCCCTTCTTCTGAAATTTTTTGATATTTATTGAACCGTTTTTGACGAACCATCAGACATATGAAAGGTAAGAGTTAAACTCTTGTTAGTCAAATTTTTATTGAACTCTAAACCAAGAACAAGACCACTTGTATTTGGAGAAATAATGACATTCTCTATATCCAAATTGCTTCCAGAAGTTTGACCAAAAAATGAACTCCATTTCGTTTCTCCATTGATTTCAATCTTTTTTATTCTTTGTGTGGCATTTGCATTAGTCCATGAAACTTCAATCTTATCAATCGTAATATTTCTTGTTTTACCTGAATTTCCCAATCTTACATCTCCATCAGTTTTCCCATTTAAAATTAAGTCAGAATAAGTAACATCAAGAAGCGCTGATTCTTGTAATTGTTCTTCACCTCCAACAAGAACCGGGGGAATAATAAGTTCCGACCCATCATCCAATATAAATACAAGTTCCAAAGTTTTCGGATTGAGATTATTGTTAAAAAAGAGTTCAAGGACCTTTCCACTTTCCTGCGGCTGTATTTTATAGTTAGCAATGTCAATTATGGTTCCTGACTTTTCACCACTGGACCATCCCCATCCTCCAGTCCATTTATTCTGTCCATCAATTGCGATTTTATTGATTTTCTCTGTTATCGTGGCATCTGACCAACTCACTTTGATTTTATCAATTGTAATTGCTCCCATTTCTTGAGTTCTCCCATTTGCAAGCCGTATATCATCATCCGAATAACCATTAATGATAAGGTCATGATAACTAACTCTCAGTCCACCCATTTCGGAGGCACCCATATCTTCTCCATAGCCAGGATAATCTGGAAATATAGGATTAAATTTGAAATTTACCGTATTCTCTTTTGCTGGTTGAATCGCTATCGGTTTTTCAATTGATACACCAAGAAGGTCGTGAGATGCCTCAACGGTATAATTTCCAACAGGAACATTTTCAAAGGAGTATGTACCGTCAGCATTCGGGTGAATAGTTAAGAATCTTCCAAGTGTCTCTGTATCCTGTGGAGGACTGGGTCTATGTCTTCCCCAATGTCTCCACCACCACCAAAACGCCCACTTTTTTTGTTCGGGGCGACTTTTTATTAAATTATTCCACCAATCAGAATCCGAAGTCGTCTGATACCAATTTGACCACCTTCCAAGTTGAGGTTGATAATCACCATCTTCTTCCCACCATGGAATCAATCCCTCATGCCACCATTTGCCTTTTTTCCCACCCCACCATGTCCTTGACTGAATTTTCCATATCCAATTGTAATCCTGGTTTGATGCTATATCCCATTTCCACCAAAAAGGTTGCCATCCTTTTCTCTTACCGGGACCTTGTGGTTCCACTGCTGCTACCACCGTTTTATCAACCGTATATATCAAAGAAATGTAAACATTTTCCAAATCCGTTGATTTTGGAGGGTGCCCTACACGGTCAGTAACAGTTCCACGCAAAGAACCATTTGTTAATTCTTCCGGCGAATATTGGAATTTTTGTTGAACTTCAACCGGAGAACCTTCGGCGGTGCCAATCGTCCCATTTTCTTTATCGTAAACAAAAGGATTACCATCTCCATCTTTTAACAGGTTTCCAGCATCAGAACCACTTATATCAGTGGTTAAATAAGGACCATTCCAATTTGGATTACCTGTATCATACAGTAGGTCATTCAGTGAATTGGGAAGTTCTCCTATATCAGCGACATAACCAAAATCATTTTGTGGTATTAGTTCAGTATCACCATATACCGCTTTCATAACATCTTTCATTCTATTCAAGGTCAATGCTTTCATTCTCTCTTGTTCAGAAACTGTAAGTAGTTCCACTGCAATTGCTGCAGCAATACTGACAGCCACTATGATAATTATCAAGTTTATTAGGGTAAAACCCTTTTCTTTCTTCATAGCCCACCCATTTTTTAACTTACATATTATTTTAAAGAACAAAAATATAAATCAAAATATCACCATCCTGGTAACGTCTGATTAAATTTTACATTTTGCTGCCCACCAACGATAGGATAAACTCGAACACCTTGATAAGTCCAAAACTCCGGACTGAAACCTGTCACTGAATCATGAGTAGCAACAACGGTCTGAACTCCAATTGGAACGTTTTGGACTGTGTACATACCATCAGTCCCAGGATTAATAGATGGAAGATTCGTTCCATTAGCAAGAGTAACGTCAATATGTATGTTTACCACATCTGTCGGTATAGGAACATTGCCATATCTATCAGTAACTATTCCAGTTATTTCAAGTTTTTCCAAATCGTCAGGATTTTGAGTTTTAACAAGATTAATAGAAAATGCTGTTCCTCCACCACCACTTGTTATCGAAGCAGCAGCAATATTATAAGTATAAGCACTATTCCAACCATCATATAAATAATCATTAGGATTATCAGTAAAGTTTTGTGCCATATAAGGTCCCTTCCAGTTCGGTTTTGATGAAACGTTACTGACAATGTCTTGAAGAGTCGGAGGAAGTTGACCCACATCACCAACATATCCAAAGGAGACCCTTTTCCCACCCTCAATTAACCTCTCATCACCAACTATGGCAATTTTAAGTGATTCCATTTCTCTTAATGTAGATTGATATTTCGCATTCTCACCACTTTTTGAAATTGCTCTAACTCCGGCAAGGGCAAGTATTCCCATTATGATAATAACTATAACGAGTTCAACTAACGTAAATCCATTATTTTCTATTAAATACTTTTTACACATATAAAAAAAATATTTAAAATTTTAATACAATATC
>CAZBIT010000052.1:0-9940 GCA_964491835.1 uncultured bacterium | reverse complement strand
TTTACTTGCTTTCTCATAAATTCATCTCTATAATGTTCAATTTTTTTTGCAATTTCACTTCCAAATGGCTCAAATTCTTTATATGAAATACCCAAACTACTAACATTAACATTATAAGGGTGTATATTTAAATACGCTGCCTTTCCAACAATTGCTGCACCCAACGTCGTCGTTTCACTTACTGCATTTCCATCTTTATCAAACATTCCATAAACTTTCCTTTTTGTAAGTGTAGCAAGTAATTTTCCAAAATATGGGTCTTTCGAGCCACCAGCCGTTAACACGATAGGAATACTGTTGTCTTTTGCTATAAAGCCAATATGATATGCTGTTGTAACTGAAGTAGTAAGATTTATTACAATATATGCCTTATCAGGATTCCCGTATAATTCTTCTTCATTAATTATCCTTCCTTTCAAATCAGGAAAAGGACCTGTTTTATAATTATTCGGATAAATATTCGGTAATATAAAGCAATTTGCTTCATTTACAACCTGTTCCAACAATTGTAAATTTAGTTTTACAGAAAATTTATGTCCCCTTTTCTCTATAAGACCTTTTACATATTTAAAATCACTACCTCCACCATATTTTGCGGTTACAACTGATTCTCCATCAACGGTCCCTTGAACAATAATATCCTTTTTATATCCATCGTCAGGAAGTTTGAAACGACCACCAACCTGAGCAGTCATCGTCCATGTGCCTGCATCTATATGTATCACGGGTTTACCCGCTCTTTCCGGGAATACTCGATAAAACGTGGACATTACTGGTATATGGGATAAGCAAGTATCATGCCCACCAGGTATTACAAGTGGACTATCTGAAATATTAAATAATTTTACTTGAGAAGAAGACATAGTTTCTATTCCCTTATAAACGACAAACGTCTCTTTTGGTATCAATCTCCAGTATGATTTGATTTTACCTACAAGTTTGCTTGGTGTTCCTGATTTTTCATTGACATTTCTTGCTCCACTATGACACATCCAATAACTATGCTCGTTTCCTGCAACTCTTATTACCTTTAAAAAATCATCTCCTAAAAAATGCCCTGACATTAAAATACCATACGTACCAAATCCTGCCGCTCTTTCAAGTAATGATGGTCTTTCAATTTCTTCAAATACAAACCTTTTCGTAAGAGTCAAACTACCCGGTGCATCTCTGACAGCGCCCGTTTCAAGAAAAAATTCTTTTTCATCCCCTGCGAGTTCTATAAAACGATTTTCAACTTCATCAGAATACTCTTGAGTATATGACAATGTAAGTCCTTTTTTAGGAACCTCTATTAGGGTATTATCTGAACCAACCAATCCTCCCGAAGCACCTCTTGACACAGGAGCAACAATGACAACGTTCTTCAATTCTTTAGGCAATGAGCAAATACAACTATCAAACCATTTAAATTCTTCCAAAGTGCAGTTATATTTCAATCCCTCAAAAACAGTTGTTGGACTTATCGTACTTTTTGAATGAACCGTCGCCAATGTATCAAAATCAAGAACTTCTAATTTTATATTAGTCGCTCCATCAACAGGAACAATAATGAATTTCTGACCCACTTTGCATTGCTCTCTTTTTTTATTTAAAAATTTTTATCAATTTATTAATATAAAAATAAATAGTCAAAAGATTTTTTAAACTTTCACAATTAATATGTATTTACTACTTTATCAATCAGCAAAAAAATAATTAAAGTTTAAGTTCTTTTATTTTTGAAAGAACCTCGTCCGTGTGACCATCCACTTTCACAGGTGCCCAGATATGACGGATAATACCTTTTTTATCTATCAAAAACGTAATCCGATTTGCCGACAATTTATTATCCTTACCTTCACGCTGAACGCCATATTTCTTAACAATTTCGTAATTTACATCACTGACTAAGTAAAAATTCAGTCCATATTTTTCTTTAAACTTTTTATGTGAATCGAAATCGTCAACACTCACTCCAACAACGACTGTATTGGCATCGTTAAGTCGTCCAAGATTATCGCGAAATGAGCAGGCTTCCTTTGTACAACCAGGAGTATCATCCTTTGGATAAAAATACAAAACTATGATCTTCAAACCAAAGTAATCCTTCAGCGATATGAATTTACCATCATAAGTTTTTGCTGAAAATTCAGGTGCTTTATCTCCAACTTTGACTTTCAACTCAATCTTTGATGAACTCGATTCCTCCATTTTCTGCCCACTTGATTTATCCATAACATACGACACAATCAAAAAACTTAACAAAAATAATCCCGATGGATATAATATAAAGGTATAACTCATAAAAAATTCACCTTTCTTAATTAACATTTTTAGTTATAATAATTAAAGACCTTCCTTATTAAAAACAGTTTTAATATTTTCTTAAGTTCCATATTTATGGGCATAAAAATCTTATTTTATTTTCATAAATTATTTTAATTGATTTATAAATTAAATTTCAACATATTTTTCGCATATTAATGAGACATTGCCACCTATTCCAAAGGGTCTGAAAAAGTAATCATCGCTCCAGGTTTTTACTGTTCCATTTTTTCTTTTTTCCAACCAATCTGGTCCATCATACATTATAGGTGATGGTTTGAGTGGATATTGTCCATACTCATCTTTTAAAGGAACGAAATGAAACTCTCCAAGAAGATTACGTAATGAGTTTGTAAGAGAGATTTCTATTTTATTCTCACCAGGCCAGATATAATCCGTGATTTCAAGACGATATGGCTTCCAAGCCAACTTTCCAACATCTCGATTGTTTATCCTCACTTTTGCAAAAACTGCATCTAATTGGGCAATATCAATATAATATCTTTTATCCTCCTTCACGCCTGAAATAAATGCAGTTGTTACCAATGTGATAGTCCCGTTAAAGAAGCAATACCCATCTGCTAATAAATCACCATCAGTTATTCCCGTTTCATACGTCATAATAAATTTGGGTTTATACCGATACCGCATAACCTCAAATATATCCTGACCAATGCGTTCTCCTCTCACTGCAAAATCACCTATAAGATAAATCTGTTCAAGTTCCGTTCCCCAGAATTTGGTAAGGTCTTCTTTATCAGCAAATGTTGTATCAGGTGCTTCAAAGTTTCTTGTAAGTTGAATATAATTAGTTTGGGGCTGAACTAAATGCGAAATATCAATCGGGTGAAACGATAAGTCACGATAATATGGCAATCCCTCATAAGCAACCTTATAACCATTTACCATTATCGAATATTCCTTTGCATCCTCTATCACTACTGCACATCGATTTGGCTTTGTTTCCGAAGTAAATTCAAACTGCAATGTAACAGGACCATTATATTTTTCTCTCGAGAGGATTTCTTGAACCCCAATAATTGGTAGAACTTCACTCCATTCTTCATTCCCTTTTCTGTATTGACAAAAATCCAATGTTAGTGAATTCGGGTCGTGTCTGATGACTCTAAAGTTTTTCAAGGGTGTTTGCCATTCGATTTTACTAACTCTCTCTAATATATTTTCCGAACTTACTTTTTCATTTAAAACTAATAAATAAGAAACAGTGGGTTCAAATTTTAATTTTGTTATTATATACTCACCCTTTTTTTGCTGTGGAATGTTTTCTATTTTCCCTGTCTCAAGATTCCAATTTTCAAGTTTTCCATTTCCTTTTATCTTTATTTCTGCCTCTATGGTATTTTCTTTGCTAATATTTGTTAAGAAAAATAGTTTTCCATTATCCAAACTTCTATGATGAATCCATATCGTTTCTGTTGATAAATCATTAAGAGAGTTTAACTGAATCATCGAAGAAATGATATTATCCAGTGTTGATTTCAAAACATTTTGGTCATTTGAGATTTTTATGACTTTCTCATTCAAAGAATTGATTTTTTTGTCTGCTATACCATCAATCATCGTAGGAAGCATCCCAATAGAAATTACCTTTCCTCCTTCATCAATGAATTGATTTAAGAGTTCTACCGTGGATTTTCTCAATGTCTTTATCGAAGGTAATATAACCACTTTATAAGACATCTCACCAATCGTTAAAATGTTTTTTACAACTTTTCCATATTTCTCTAAAAGTGATTCATCACCATAATCATACGATTTTTGAATTTTCAATAAATTATTACTAAGTGTAATAAAGTCCTTATCGAAAGCCCCAACGTCCATTGGCAGTTTATTACCCAATTTCGCTTCCAAATAATATGATTCAATGGGATGTATAATTAAAATATCTGCGTTAAATTCCCCTTGTCTTAAAACATAAGAAAGACGTGCACTGAAATCCGCAATGATTCGATTTTCATCCCACCAGGGTTGCTGGAAATTTAAGTTTGGCGGGTAAAACCTCTTTCTCAATCCACGCATTGAATAAAGTGTCGCATGATAGCATCTGTAATTTATGCCCAATACACCGAACCATTGTGCTATAAATTTACGGTCTTCAAATGAAGTTCCCTGGTCACCTACTCCATACATTTCGCACAAAACCTCTTTTTTTCCTAACTGATTAGCAACGCTTGATGCCTGTTTTGCAGTCATAATATTTGGATAACCAGAAGGCCAGCGTAAATCACCCGTTAAAAAGTCAATTCCAATCAACTGCATATATTCATAATGAGGCATACAATTTATAGTATAATGTATCTGCCTACTAAAAGTATCTTCACCCATCAAATGTCCAGAAAACTTTAAATTAAACCTTTTGCACCATTCTCCCATTAATTTTGTATATGATTGAGTGAATATATTACAAACTGTTCGCCAATAATGATGTCTTACCTTTTGAAAATCACCAATATCTGCAAAAAGTAATGGTAAATTTTCCAAAAGTGAGTATCCCCATTCTTTTTGGAAAGTTTCTGGTAAGTTTGGGGTCCATGGCAAAGAATCAGGAGGTGCATCACCTACCAATCTTGAGTGTGGTTCATCAACCCAAATCGCTTCAACATTCCTTCCAAGTTCAAAACCAAACTTTTCCTTAAAAAATCCGAACAATGCCTCCAAATATGCAGAGACAACATTAGGGTCTAACAAATCAAGGTAACAAAAAGAATCTTCCCATCCCGGTCTTGGAAACATAACACGCCTATAATACGAATAATCACCAATACGAGAAATAAGCGATTCATTTTTATCGGGTGTTTCATTGATACGTCTTCTGACGAGCAATTTATGCCTGTAAGCATCCTTCATCCCGGGGATTTTAGTCGGCACCGAATATCCCGCGGCATTTTTGTCCGCCTCCTGCAAAAACACTTTCATTTGAAGATTTCCACATTCTTTTAAAACTTCCCGAGTTATTTCATTCCACTTTACTCCATAAGTAGCATCAATGAGACCTCTATAATTACGGAGTATCACTCTTCCCCATCCAGCGTAACGTATACCTTTCAATTGACGAAGTATTTCTGAAACATTTAATTTATCATTAAATAACCATAAAGTAACTCCACGATACTTTGTTCCCGGGTCTGAAAAAATATTCTTGTCAAGTGTACCATATTGTTTCTCAACATTCAAGATTTTCGACAGAAACTTCATATTTGGAGTGTTCTCTGAAGAAAGAAAAATGCCAGTGAGAGAAATGTTAGCAGTTCCTTTAATAAAATCTCGTCTTGATATACCTTTTCTAATCATAAACCTGTTTCTTAAAAATTAATAAACGAATTTATAATAGCCAATTAGTGGCGTAAATAATAATACAGGATAACCTGAAGGTTATCCTGTATTCTGATTACAACTTTACAGATAATTTTATTCAGATAATTCCGAAATAAAAACAAAATTATTCGAGCCACCATTTGATAATTGAATCAATGTCATCATCAAAAGTTACGGAATCAATAATTTTCAGATTTTCAGAAACTTTATTTAATGAATAAACAGAACGCGGAAATTCAAGTTCACTACTGACAAGTTCTGTAGATGCTGATTCATTCATCTGGTTTTTTAATTCTACAAAAAGAATTTTTCTTGGAGAAAAACAAGCGATAAGGTCGGGCAGGTCATAGGCAGTTAAAGCACCAGCAACGGCACACGAAAAACTAAAATTATAAAACTTATTCATAACAATTGTTCTATAAGAAATGGGAGCACCAATCAATGTAATTTTATTTATTAAAGGTTCAAACACGCCAGCGTGCAAAAGTGCTGGGCAAGTTTCACCAATTCCAATCGCACCAATATTTGTTGTTTCAACATCACTTCGATGTTTCAACATACTAACAACTCTAACTATATCTCCTGCCTGAATGCCGACTATACTCCTTCCTATTAGAATGCAACCATAATCCGCATTGCCTGTTTTCCCTTTTGTCTCACCAATCCCTATCACATCAGGTGCAGCAACAATAAATCCTCTTCTTACAAGCCCCTCAATCTGTCCTCCAATGGATGCTTCAGCGGATTTTCCTTTAGGATGGACGTATATCATTGCAGGAAATTTTTTACTTCCCTCAGGAACCATTAACAAAAGTGGGACGATATAATCCCCTTCGCCTTGAAGAGCATACATTTCAACTGAATAACCCATTCTTCGATATCTACCTCGAAAAATCGGTTCCTTTACTTCTTTTGGCGTTATATACCCTGATAATTCTTTAGATTTTTGTTTAACCTTTGATATATGTTCATTAATATTCTTCCTTGAATCTTCCAATTTTTTAATTAAATTCTCCGTCTCTTTTTTATTTATGCTAAATACAGTTTCTCCTCCTAAGGAATTTAAAATTTGTCCAGTTGTCGTAACATTCAATTCTTCTGGTTTGAGCATCTCAACTTTTTCATCTATCGAACTGCCGGGAAAGTTAAATATCTTTTGGAAAAATCCATACACTGTTTCTCTATTTTTCCTTGTGGATGCGTGAACGCTATCATCCTCAACCATTTGTAAGTTTTCCGGTTTACCGAATGATTCAAATGCTTTCATAGATTCCTTGAATGTCTCTCTGGCTCCCTGTATGCTAAAATAATCCCTCGTAACAGTAACTATCAAAGTTGGTTTTGGTGCCCTTACTTCTATTAAGTCAGCATGGGTTATGCCACTTGATATACCATGGTAAAAATTTTGTTCTGCATCCTGTGCACCAATGAATTCCAATAATCTTCTGAAACCAGTAATGTACGATTCAGGAGCTGCTGCTTTTATTCTATCATCAAAAGCCATAACGTATGCTGATTGAGTTCCTCCCCCAGAACGACCTGCAATACCAATTCTTTCTGGGTCAACTTCTTTCCTTGTTAAAAGGTAATCAATGCCTCTAATCACGTCCCATATAAAATATCGTGCCAGAGAAAAACCCGATATAAAACACTGGTTACCAACGTATGAATGTTCACTTACTCCTGCTCCAATTATTGATGCCTTTTTTTGAGGGTCGTAATATTGAAACCTTTCACCCTGACCAATCGGGTCTATTGCAAAAACGATAAATCCCTTCTTAACCAGATTAAGAATCAATAGTTGATATGCCTCGCTCCTAAATGCTATGTCAGTATGCCCACTGACGTGAATAATCGTTGGGGTTTTCCCTGTAACATTATCAGGAATAAACATACCTGCGGTAACGTAAAAATTGGGCATCGATTCATAGATAACCTTTTCTATTCTGTAACCATCCTTCTTTACTACACCTGTGATTTTAGGATTTAAAGGCGTCTTATTCGGAAATGGACCAACAATCTTCATCAATATATCCTTCACTTGCTTTTGTCTGTTTTCCCAATCCGCTCTCGTTTTTAACTTCGCAATCTCATGGTCTCTGATATCGAGATAATCAAATGCCTGCTTATTAATATGATGAATTAGCATATTAGCACCATCACTCCACTCTATCCAGTTACTGAAGACATTTAAGTTCTCTTTCTCTGATTCCTGTGCACTGACCGAATTGGCTAAAAAAATCAACAAAGTGAAAAAGTATAAAAAATACATTAAACTCTTAGAAATATTACTAAATTTTTTTCCCATCATTTTATCTCCAATTTAACTGACTAAAAAGAAAAAACGGAATTAATGTTATTCCCCCGAGTGCCATAAATAATTTATAGTTAATACAAATCAACAATCATTTCAGCATATTCACCAAGATAAGTATCGTTCATTGTAATGTCTGCACAGATAACTTCTCGCTTCACATATTTATCTTTTGGCACAAATTTAATCGTAAATGGAACAGTTGTCGAGAAATTCGCTCCGACTGTAAAATCTTTTGTCTTTTCATTACAAACAATGTTTTCAGAAGATTTTAAAGTTATCTTAAACTTCGATGGGCTGTTCAAATAATTTGTAACCTTAACGCTTATTGTGTTATTTCCATTCGCTACCGTTACCAATCTATAAGGATAAAATTGGAGCCACAAATGGTCAATACCTATATTGACATCGGGCTGGTCGATGAGTTCTTTATATTGAGCGGTCAACTCTTCTGCCCACTTTTGATAAAGTTCAAGTTCTTCACGAGTAACTGAAAATGGTAAATAATGAGAAGGAACAATCACATCTGGTTTAAGTTCAAGCAGGTCTTTTGATATTTTTAAATAGCCATCATTATCCTTGATAAGATATCTATTTCTTGGAATAATTGGACTATTCATAGGTCTTACGCCGTCCGCTGGATGCCAAATATTATCTCCACTAAATACATAACGTTTCCCTTCATCCTCAACTAAAAGACCTTGATGGTAAATTGTCTGTCCTGGCATATAGAAAAAATGTAATTTTAAACCTTCCCATTCAATTATCTCACCATCTTTTATTACTCTATCCGCCTTTATTGGGAATGGAATCAAACAAGGGAGTTTATATCTTTCGGGATGCTCAAACACATCAAGCATCTTCTCAAACATCCATACTTCCGTATCAATTGTTATCCGATTGCTGTTCATTCTGTATAAAAGTTCAGGGGTTCGAATATTGTGGTCATCGTGGTAATGACTGTATGTTATGGCATCAATATGATTCACATTATACTTTTTAATAAATTCATTCATTCTCGGCACATCAATATAACCGTAGTCATATATGATTGCTCTTCCTCTATCAGAAACCAATGCATACGAAGTAGAACCAAGATAAACAATGTGTTTTGACACGCTGAACATTTCTTCACTTGTTCGATTTTTACGATTCGGAGTTATCAATGAAAGCAATTTTTTATATTTCTCCTCCAAATTCTCAATTGATTTTACAGGTTCATTCATTGGCTCTCCGTGAGAAGGAAGAAGCATATCGGGCTTTTCATCTTTAATCTTTTTAAATGACTCAAACGAAGCATTAATGCCCGGTGGAGGTGGATTGTATTCCCAGTGAAGGTCATAATAATTCGTAATTTTGCCTGACACAGAAATTAAATCATTGCTGAAAATTGCTTTTTCCCCATCTATATCAAGAATATAAGACATTGCACCATCAGTATGACCGGGTGTCAACAATGCTTTAATTTTATAATTCCCAACTTGTATAATATCTCCATCCTTCAATGTCTTTGAAACCTGAATATTTTTTCTGATAGTATTAAAATGAGAACGAAGATTATAATTAATGTAAATGTGAACATTTTTCCAAAAAGTTTCAGCATCGTTTATAAACTGTTTCTCTCCATCTGGAATATAAACATCAAAATCCTTATTTTTCAACTCAACAAGTCCTTGAATCTGGTCTCGGTGATGATGCGTGATAAACACACTTTTAATTTTCTTTACACCAACTTCTGAAATACGATTTAATATCCTGCCAGAACCAAAATCTATAAGTATTCCATTAGCACCGTCCTTTATCAGATAGACATTACAGCAGTCCTTGTATGAGTAAAGATTGTCAGAGATTTTTATTAAATCATTATTTATTTTAGAATAAACTGGATTATTTAATAAAATCAAATATGAAAGAAAAGTTGTTATCGATATGAAAAAAATCTTCATTTTAGGCGCTATTTTTAGCATTTTATTAATTATTAGT
>CAZBIT010000051.1:0-10054 GCA_964491835.1 uncultured bacterium | reverse complement strand
ATACTTTATCACCAATTTTATTCATATAATTTCTTGAGATATTGTCATTTTGATAAGTGTTTTCGATTATTAAAATAGGAAAGAATTTGAGTGATGATAACTGAGATAAGAAAGTTGAAAATTGTTTTAAATTCATTTTTAAAGATATTTTTCATTTTTTCCTTTATCAATATTTCTGGAGTTACAGCCCAAACTGACGTGTTAATCGGGATAAAAGAACCTAACATGGACGTTTATCGAGTTTTGGTGGTAAAAGCAAAATCTATGAAAAATGCAAAAACCATAGCAGAGAGATTACATAAAATAACTAATAAACCGGTATATATAAATTCTGTAGATGGGGACTTTATTATTCAGGTTGGTGGTATTTCTGACATTGATGAAGCTAATTCTATTATAAAATTACTCGAAAGTAAGGGAATTAAAAATTTATCAATAGTTGAGGGAAGTGAATTTAAGAAAGAAGAGAAATATTCTAAATCGGGCGAAAGAAAAAAGATATATGTAAAAAAGATTAATTCCTCTGTTAAAATTGATGGTGTGTTAGATGAATCGGAATGGAAAGAGAGTATGCCTTCAGAAGGTTTTATACAACAGGAACCTATTGATGGTGCACCTTCAACGGAAAAAACGGTTGTGAGAGTAATCAGAGATGATATGAATATATACTTTGGAATAACCTGTTATGATAGTGAGCCAGATAAAATTATTGCCAATGAGATGAGGCGAGATGCACAATTATTCAGCAATGATAATGTAGAAATATTTATAGATACTTTTAATGATAAAAAGAACTGTTATTATTTCAGAACGAACCCTACAGGTGCAAGATACGATGCAATGATAACGGATGAAGGGAAAAATGTGAATTATGACTGGAATACTATATGGAGGAGTAGTTCAAAAATCAGCGATATTGGTTGGACAGCGGAAATCGCAATTCCTATATATGCCATAAGATTTAAAGAGAATATGGAGAGTTGGGGAATAAATTTTGGCAGGGAGATTAAAAGAAAGAACGAAAGAACATTTTGGTCGTATATCCCACGTTCACTTGGGATGAGTGGGAAATTCAGGGTTTCGCTTTGTGGGGAAATAGTTGGGCTCAAAGAGTTATCGAAAGGGAAGGACTTTGAGATTATTCCGTATGTTAATGGTGAGCAAACAAGAGAATATACTCCTATTAAAAATGATTCAGAATTTGATGGAGGTATAGATGTTTTATATAGAATAACTGGAAATTTAAGAGCGGATTTATCATATAATACCGATTTTGCTCAGGTAGAGGAGGACCAAGAAATAGTAAATGTAACGAGGGAAAATATCCTTTACCCAGAAAAAAGGGATTTTTTCCTTGAAAATGCTGGGCTATTTCAATTTGGTGATGTTGTTCTTTCCGAAAGAGAAAGTGGCGGTGAAGGAAGTGATAGAATAACTACAAGCAGTTTAAGCCAGCAGAGTGGGTATTTGTTATATTATAGCAGGAGAATAGGAATAAAAGAGAATGAAGAAATGAATGAAGAAATCCCTCTTTTTGGTGGGACAAAATTAGCAGGGAAAATTGGTAAAAATTCCATTGGACTTATGAATATGCAGACAAAAGAGAAACAATTGTCAAATGATATTACTGAACCTTCTACCAATTACTCTTTGTTCAGAGTTAAACATGATTTATTGAGAAATTCAAATATTGGTATGTTGTTTTTGAATAAACAGTCCTCTTCCGAAAAATACAACCGTGCACTTGGTATCGATGCTAATTTTCCTTTTACTACTAATTTTACTATGGGTGGCTCTTTTGCAAAGTCATTTACTCCATTTATTAATCAAAAAGATTATGCCGGGACTGCATTTATGGATTTTAAAACGGATGTTTTCTCTTGGAATATAAAATATTTAAACCTTGGAGATAATTTTAATCCAGAAATGGGTTTTGTTCAAAGGGATAAAATAAGAAGCACAAATACTTCTGCAACATTAAGAAAATGGATAAATAAATATGGAATAAGGAATATTCGTTTTTATACTTCGTTTAAGTATATTACTGATAATGAAAATGTTCTTGAGACAAAGCATTTATCTGGAAATTTTTACACTACCTTTTCTACAGGGGATTTTATTGGTTTTGGTGTTAATCAAGATAGTGATTTTCTTAAAGAAGCTGATTATATTGAATATGTTCTTATACCTATTGGTGGTTATAAATACGATAATTATCACATATTTTTAAACACTGACCATGGCAGACTATTATCAGGAGGAATACGATATAATTTTGGTGATTATTATGATGGGATAAAGAGAACATTTTCACCACATTTCCATTTTAAGCCAAGCAAACATTTTAGTATGGACACATTTTATGATTATAACCATGTTATTATAAAAACTGGGTATTTTTTTTCAAACGTAATAAGCAGTAGATTAACATATATGTATAATCCTGATTTATATATTAAAGCATATATTCAATGGAATGACCTTGATAGACGACTTTCTTCGAATATTTTATTGCATTTTATTCATAATTCTACAAATAATTTTTACATTGTTTATAATGAAAATCGTGACCCGGAAGCACCACATATAGATTTAAGAGACCGCAGGTTGATGTTTAAATTTGTCTATCATTTGTTTTTGTAAAATGAAGTAAATTATAAAATTCCTACCATAAAATACTTGTTTATCCTTCATAATTAAAAAATTATAAAAAATCGTTTGACTTGTGAATTAATATTAATTATTTTGTAAAAGATAAAAAAATTATTTTAATTTCCTGTTTTTTCATATCCATTTTAGTTAAGAATCCAATATAATAGGAGGCATTATGTTAAAAAATTTAACAAGTAAAGCACACTTTTTTTGTGGAGTAAGTATTTTCTTTTTTCTTCTTTTATTGATTATTTCTAATTTCGAATGTGTGAAAGAGCAAAAATTAGAAGAGGGCTGGATTTCCCTTTTTAACGGGAAAAACTTTAAGGGCTGGGAAGTTCCCAATAAGGGGAACTGGAAGGTTGAAAATGGGGAGATGGTCGTATCCTGGGATGAAAAGAAAACCGGTGGAGCGTGGATTGTTACGAAAGAAATGTATGAGGATTTTATTTTAAAACTGAAATTTAATATTAATAAGGGTGGGAATAGTGGAGTATGCGTTCGTGACCCGTCGCGTGCAACTCAAGACCCCGCATATTCCGGCTATGAAATTCAAATTGATTTTAACAATCAACAAAATCCTACTGGAAGTTTGTATAATCTTGCTAAAGCATATTCGATAGTCGATACATATACACCAAAAGAAAGACCTACTGGAAAGGAAGAAGAATGGAATGAGTTTGAAATCAGCGCAACAGGCGACCATATAGTAGTAAAACTGAATGGGATTAAAGTGACTGACCGATTTGACCGCAGGTCTCTAAAAGGAGTAATTGGGATGCAACTTCACGATGAAAAGTCAATTGTTCGATTTAAGGATATTCAAATTAAACCAATTTCCAGGAAAGAACCTCTTCCGCCTTCAATAGAAGAAAGGCTTGAAAAAGCATCCGGTGAGTTTAAAAAACTTTTTAATGGAAAAGACCTTTCTGGATGGCAGGTATTATGGGGTGGGAGTTGGAAACCCGTTAAGGGAGAAATTGAAGCGACAATTAAAAAGGATATGGGATGGCTGGTAACAAAAGATGAATATTCAGATTTTATATTTCGATTAAAAGTTAAGATTTCAAAGGGTGGAAACAGCGGTCTTACAGTTAGATTCCCAATGCCAACGAAGCCTGAAGATTTGACGTATGAAGCAGGAATGAAAAACGATGTATTAAATCCAGCGTTTGGTGGGTATGAGATTCAAGTATATGATAGTGATGACCCGAGCGTTGCTAATCCTTCTGGAAGCATTTATAACGTTAGTCGTGCTTATACTGGAATTTTTAAGTCGGGTGATTGGAATGAATATGTTGTCTATGCTCAAGGACCGCAAATGACTGTTTATATAAATGGGAAGAAGGTCGCCGATGCGGAAGACACTCGTTCTTTAAAAGGAGTAGTTGGGCTTCAAGTTCATTTTATAAAAGAGGAACTTAAAGGATTAAAGTTTGAACCATATAAGGTGTTGTTTAAAGATATCGAGATAAAAGCGGTTGATTAATTTTTTATTAATAGGATAATTAGAAAATTAATTCACTGAATTATTATACATCTTTATATTATAAATAGTTTATACAATTTTTAATGTAGAGACGCACTAAAGTGCGTCTCTACGATAATTTAAAATTTGCTGGATTATGTTAAATATAATGAAATAATAAATCAATGACCTGCTTTTAGAACGCTTTTTGCGTCCCAAGTTCCTTTTCCAACCTGTGGAACAAAATCGTCAAGTCCTTTGGGTGGAAATTTCAATTTTTCCCCTTTCTCTGCTGCCATATAACAGGCGGAAATGAGTTTCACAATGAAAAGACCATCTTCAAAACTTTCTTCGGGTTGTCTTCCGTCAAGGAAACACTCTGTCATATACTTATCTTCATCAACATAACCATAAACTAATTCTTCACGTGATAATACTGGCATTAGACCCTGTTCTGCTGCTTGTTTTTCAACAAAATCTTCACCTTTTTTGCCTTTAACTTCTCTGCTAAAGAATATGTAAAGTTCAGGTGTAAGTGAATTTATTTGCATATAGTATTCAGGACCGATTAATTCAAAGTTTAGTCGTAATCCAGGTCCGTTGAAGCTCCAAGATGTGGTAACTTCGGCAATCAAAGGAAGTTTTTCTGGGGATTCATATAAAATAGTTGCTCTTGCAAAATCCTCTACTGGCTCTTTTGAATAGTCAACTTTTCCGCCAAATCTTGTTTTTAGTTTTTCTATATATTCAGGACGCGTCCATTTGAGACTTGCGATTTCACAGGATACGCTAACAGGTTTAATTGAAGATTTACTTTTTCCCGGTTGAGTTAATAAAAGTCGAGATGATTCTAAACTATGACACATCATATCGCTAAGAACGCCACCGCCTTGTTGAGTTCCAAGCCAGAACCAGGGCTCGTGCGGACCGGAGTGCTCTTCAGCACAGCGCGCAATGTATGGTCTTCCAGATATTGATGCTCCGCGTTTCCATATTATTTCTCTTCCCTTTGTTAGTGATGGAGCGAAACACTGATTTTCTAAATATCCGTGAAGAAGACCCGATTCTTTGATTAGTTCAACCATTCTTTTTGCTTCTTTAACCGTTCTCGCCAAAGGTTTTTCGCAGGCAATTCCAATTAGTTTGGTTTTCTTTTGTTTCACCGTTTTGACTATTTTTTCTAAAATTGGAACTCTTGTATAGTTTGGTGAAACAATGTATATAACGTTAATTTCTGGGTCTTTTGCCATTTCGGAAACGTCATTGAATACTTTTGGGCTTCCGACGCGAAGTTTCTGGCATAGTTTGGCAAATTCCTGTGCTCTTCTTTTTCTTATGTCTACAATCCCTTTTATGTCCGCATGTCTGACGTTTGCCCAGGAAATGGCGTGAAAAGTGCTCATAAACCCAGCCCCAACAAATCCTACTCCTAATCTTTCTGCCATATTAAACCTCCTGATTATTTCATTTAAAACTATTATTTATTATAAATTACTCGAAGATTGCATTAAAGTAATTTAGATTAAGATAATTAAGAAATTATACGAATGAAATTTGTGATTAAGTAGGGACAATAACAGTGTTGTCCCTACGGAATAAATTTAAACATTATTTTTTATATCGCAATTTCAGGGTAATCAAATAAAAATATAAAATCATATTTTTACTTAATCAAGATAAAAAATAAATATTTTCAAAATTTATTGAATTAAGTTATCAAAATCATTAAATTCAATCTATAATTTAATTTTTCAAATAATAAATGAGGTGTAGATATGAAAATAATTAGAATTGGGATGCTGGGAAGTGGATTTGTGGCTAATTTTTACATGCAGGGTTTAAAAAACGTCAATGGTCAAGAGGTTGTTATAAATTGTGCGAGTTCAATAAGCGAAGCAAAAGAGTTTGCATCTAAATGGGATATCCCTGAATATACCGATGATATGTCGAAAGCGATTGAAAGGGATGATATTGATTTGTATTTTATAGCGTTGCCTAATGAACTTCATAAGAAAGTTGCGGTGAATCTTGCAGAATATGGAAGGAATCAGGTTTGCACAAAACCGTTGGGTAGAACTGAAAAAGAAGCAAAAGAAATGTTGAATGCTGTTGAGAAGGCAGGAGTATTTCACGGTTATGCGGAAACGGAAGTTTTTGCACCAGCAGTTGTAAAGGCGAAAGAGATAATTGGTATGGGTGGATTAGGGAAGGTAATATGGGTTAGGAGTCGTGAAGGACATGGTGGTCCACATTCGCTTCATTTTTGGAATAAGGAACTGACCGGTGGAGGTGCACTTATGGATTTGGGTGGGCATTGTGTTGAGGCATCAAGATATTTTTTTGGCAAAGATGACCCAATTACAGATGTTTTTGCATGGGGTGATTTAATTGTCCATAAGGATAAAACTAAAGCAGAAGATAACGCTCTTATGATTATGCGATTTGCTTCTGGTGGAGTTGCACACATTGAACTAACTTGGTGTTCAAGAGGAGGTCTTGATTTAAGAAATGAAATTCACGGAACTGAAGGTTCAATTTTTACAGATGTTACAAGGTCCACTCCAATTACTACGTTCACAACAAAGGGGACGGGTTATGTTGTAGAAAAGGCAGATGCTGATAAAGGGTGGGTATTCCCACTTCCAGAAGAGGCGTTCGTTTATGGATATCAAGCAGAATGCCAGCATTTTGTTGAATGCCTGAGAGAAGGAAAACCTGCAAGGGAAAATTATTACGATGGGCTTGAAGTTGCAAAAGTCATCGATGCAGGATATAAGTCAATGAGAGAAGGAAAATGGGTAAAGATTTCGGGCTAAATTTACATATTACACAATATAACACTTTTCAGATATAAATGTGACTATTGCCATTCTGTCCCAAAGTTTCAGGATCAGCGTCTAACAATTAATAAACAAAAGATTCTGATCCCGCTTATAGCGGGACAGAATGACAATGATTTGTGAGCATTCTATTTTTTTGGAGGGAAAATGAAAAGGAGATTTTTGATTTTTGTGATTCTTTATTTTATAGTATTAACACCAATAGCGAGTTTTTCTGATGGTGCGAGGAATGTAATGAATCTTAATGGCAAATGGGAATTCGAGCAGACGGAAAAAGCACTACCACCAGAGAAGTTTGCCCGTATTATTCCTGTGCCCGGTTTGATTGACCTTGCAGAACCAAAAATCGAGCAGTATAATAATTACTTCAATGGAACACAACAGCCGCGGTATAGCTGGTATCGATATACATTTTCTATTGCTCCTGAAAATCAGAATAAATTTGCTGTTCTTAACATACTTAAAAGCCAGTTCAATACGCAAGTGATTTTAAATGATTATGACCTTGGGACATATATGGAGTGTAATACGCCTATTGAATGCAACCTTACGGAGTTTATTTCACATAAAGAGAAAAATATTCTGTTAATTCGTGTAGGTGAGCGTGCTTGGCTTCCAAAACAATCTGCAACTGGTGTTGATAGGGAAAAATATACAGATATACCTGGTATTTGGGATGATGTGTTCATTACGTTTACGGGTCCATTTAGAGTTGAAAGAACTCTAATTCTACCTAACTTGAAAAATTCCAAGGTGACTTCCAAAATATTAATTGAAAACCATGCGAAAATTATTGACAGAAGTATGTATCTTACTGATATAAATGGCATAGTTTCCGTTTATATAAGAGAAAAGAAGAGCGGACAGCGAGTTAGTGACGTAGTTTCGGAAAAGGTTACAATTAGATGTCAGAATCGAATCCCTGTTACTTTTGAATTGTCCATAAAGAATCCACATCCGTGGTCTCCTGAAGACCCGTTTCTTTATGAAGCAGTGGTCTCAATTACCGCAGAAGGTAAATTGTCAGACCAGGTTGAAACTTCATTGGGTATGAGAGATTTCAAACCAGTCGGGAGAATGTTTCATCTTAATGGTCAACAGTATAGATTATTGGGCTCTACGATTAATCTTTACCGTTTTTTTGAAGACCGTGAGCGCGCTGGATTGCCCTGGGATAAAGAATGGGTGAAAAAAATGTTTATAGATATACCAAAATCTTTATGTTGGAATGCTTTTCGAATGTGTATTGGACTTGCACCAAAATTCTGGTATGATTACGCAGATGAATATGGCATTCTTATCCAGAATGAATATCCAATGTGGCAGGTTCGTGGCTGGAATGAGCAGATTGATAAGGAATACACCGATTGGGTTTGGGCTGATGGCAGTCATCCAAGTATAATTATTTGGGATGCTATGAACGAATTGAAACATGACTACATAGGTAATGTCGTTATACCAAAATTAAAAAAATTAGACCCCACAAGAATTTGGGATGCTGGATATATGTCAGGAGAAGATATGATTTTAAATGAAATGGATGAACCACACTATTACCCATTAAGTCATGGGTGGTGGTATTCTGATGATAGGGTTAAACAAAGAAGAGAAAGTTATAGATTTGGTAATCTTTTCCGAAAACACGAATTATTGGGATTAACGCGTTATGAAGGTGTTCCTATGGTATTGAATGAATATGGCTGGTTATGGTTAAATAGGGATGGAACGCCTGCAATAAGAACAAAGGGCTATTTTGGTCCTGAAGACACTCCGCCAAAAACGAAGGACTATGAGTATTTTAATGCTGAAGGAAAACAAGATTTTTTAAACAGGGACAATTATGAATATTTTCTTGGTTCTAATCCCACCGTTAAAGACCGTAGAGAATTTCAAGCATATATGATGGGAATCCAGACGGAAGCGATACGCTCTTCACGAAATCTTGCAGGTGTTTTATCATTTTGTTATCTCACCAATAACAAGGGATATACGGGCGACTGGTTTGTAGATTCAATAAAAGACCTTGTTCCTGGTCCCACTCTTAAATGGATGTACCATTGTTTTGCTCCATTCGCAGTTTTTATAGATGTAGAAGATGGACGTTATCTTAAAAATCCAAAAACTTTTGAATTAGGAAAAGAATATGCCATCAACCTATTGGGAATCAACGATACTGGTGAGACAAAAAGTGGGAAAGTTATGTTTAAAATAATCGATATTAAAGGGAATGTTGTTTATGAGCAATCTTCTTCAATATCCGTTGACCCATTCTGGGAGACACTTTTATCATTAGTTGTTAAATTTCCAGAGACGCCCGGGTGTTATCTTCTTCTTTCAGAACTACATTATAGTGATGAAGAGACATCACCTCAATTAAGTAGAAGGTATGTTCGCGTAGGTGCTGTTACTGATTCCAATTTCCCTGAATTTGATGTTGGTTTACCACACAACTGGCCAAAATAACTAAATTTTAGTTGTGGTATTAAAAGTATAAAGATAAAATTATAAAAAATTGATTTTGCAATGTCATATCGAGCGAAGTCGAGATATCTCTTTTTAATAATTTTTTCAAAAAATAAAAATAATAAATGTCTTGACAAGGGGTATGATTTTTAATAAATTTCTTTGAATTTATTTACACATCTTGCTTTTTATATTTTGGTTTTATAGTAAGTAATATTAAAAAGTAAAATAAAAGGAAGTATAATAAAGTTGGACATAAATCCCGATTTTATTGGAACAGAATATGCTAATTTTTGAGGATAAACGAATTTGTTCGGTTATTTTGAGTTATATTTTATCAGTCGTTTGTATGAAAGAATCAAAAATAAGATTTAATGGAGATGTAAGAGATGTCAATGCAGCATAAATTAATAATCGGGAATTGCATGAGCATGGAAGAAATACCGAGTGAAAGTATCCATTTAATGGTAACGTCTCCACCTTATTTTAATGCACCCTTTGACTATAAAAAAGTATTTAAAAATTATGACCAATATTTGGGATTACTGAATAAAGTTGCTAAGGAATTGTTCAGAGTTCTCAAAATTGGAAGAATTGCAGTTCTTAACATTGATGATATGCAACATATTAT
>CAZBIT010000050.1:0-10091 GCA_964491835.1 uncultured bacterium | reverse complement strand
TAATGTTAACAATATAATTATTCTTATAATTTTTTTCAATATTATATTAGATACTCTTTCCAAAAATTTTTAGGTACAAAAAATATTTATTACCTAAAGGTCCAATATAATAACAAATATTAAGATAATTAAGAAGTCATAAGAATAAAATTGGTTATATAGGGGCAACCCTACTGGGTTCCCATTAAAGAAATAATTCAAATATTATTTTTTTATCTCGCAATTTTAGGGTATGACATAATATATAACTTCATATTCCTAAAATTAAAAAATCCCTTTTATCAATTAGGGATTTTTACTCCTCGAGCAATACTCTGGTCAAAACGTAGTTGAGGATTTGTTTTTATTTAAGAAGTATATTATTCTAATGAACGGGTTACTGAAAGGATAATTTTATATGAAATATTGATTTAATTAAGACCATTAGGTTTCTTTGAGTTTTACGAATTCTTTATAAATTACCAATAAGAATTATAAATTTCAAGCCTGTAATTTTTAATAACTCATTCAAAAGTAATTAAACTATGTATAGATGGTGAATTTACTTTTTCCCTTATTCTCCTATCAGAGTCACAATTGCAAAAATTTAACTCTGAAAATATCCAGAATTATAAAGGTAATAATTTATAAAAATTTATTTGATGAAGGACAATATTTTAATGCAAAGTATCAAAAATGCTCTGAGAATATATATAACGATTATACTAATATCTTTTTTAATCCTATTTTTAACTTATTTATCCTGTTTTTTATAACTAACTGAAATTCCGGCACTGCTTTCACGGACAATACTCGTTTCCATATAAGGCAGATTTCTCATATAATCAAGAAAATTTCCTGTCATATTATAGCCCCCACGCCCTCTGCGTTCTGATACATTATGAGCGGTCAGGCAACCGCCGACTTCAAGTTTAGGCACCAAAGATTTTGCATAACTTGTGTACCAATCCTTATCTGCATCTATAAAAATAAAATCGAAAGGACCTTTAAGTTCCGGTACAAATTTATGAGCATCTGCAAGTTTAGCGTCTATAAATTCACTGAGGCCTGCCTCTTCAAAATTTTTTACTGCTTGATTATATCGTCCTTCATCGATTTCAATTGTAATAAGTTTTCCTCCTGTTTTGCTGAGCGCCCAGGCAATCCATATCGCTGAATGACCTGTAGATGTGCCGACTTCAAGGGCTTTTTTATATTTATTTTTGATGATTAGGTCATACAATATTTTTCCATCGGTTTCAGGAACATTCATATCTCTCCAACTATATTTACTACTTTCAAGAAATTTTTTAACCTTTTCATCAATATTTTTTTCTTTATCAACCATCTGAGAAAAACAAGGAATGGTTAATAAACATAAACAAGCCAAGAATACCGAAAAACTGATATTAAATTTGAAATTCATCTTTACCTCTGTGATTTTTTAGAATTTTTTTTTAGCATTTTTCTTCACACCTACTTTGACAAAGCACTCAAATGAATTTTTAAATTATAAATGTAAAGTTTTTATAATTGTTCTCTTAAATTGTTTTACATATATAAATACACCTCTAATAAGATAAACATTCACAAATTTAATTTGTGTATAAAATTAATGTTTATTGAGTTATCATTTCTTGAAGTTATTAGTAAAATTTTCTTCAATGTATGTTCAGAAATGAAGGTTTGAAATTTCGCTATCATATCTATCCCGATACAATCCAAAAAGTTTTAAAAAAAGCAATTAGATTATCTTTATCAATAAACCATATAATATATTGTTTTAATTAGTTTTAATTTTCTTAATTGCTTATCTTATTTCAATAAAAAAACTTTTGTAAATTTTGAAATTTGTTATTTTTATTTTTTACCAAATAAATTATCCAAGTTAAAAACTTATTACATTCATTCCGTCCCGAAGTTTTAGGATTTCTTATAATGACATAAAAAATATATGTTATTTTAATTTTGAAATAATTAAATTGTGACGTTATGAATTATTTTTTAAACCTTTTCAGCATATCTTAAAAAAGATAATTATTTTAAAAAATGTCAATCAAAATAAAGTGTCCTATGTATATAAAATATACAACCCTAATTATTTCTGAAGTGGTGAACAAATTATTATTTTTATTACATATGTTTTTGAATAATATTTTAACGTTAAATGTAATTATTATGTTATAATAATTTTTATTTAAAGAGGATAATATGAAATCTCCAATATTCTCTGGTATTTGCCTTTTAGTAATAATAAGCATATTATTTTTCTCACCCAGTAAAGGTCAAGAAATCTTATCATTGAATAACTGTATAAGTATGGCATTGAAATCTAATAGCCAGTATATAAATGCTCAAAGCCGAGAGGAAATAGCAAATGCACAGGTCTTATCATCTTACGCCAGATTTCTGCCCAGTTTATCATTTAATGTGGGAGGAAATTCTCAACATCAGGGTTCTTTGACACGTGAATATAATACCGCTGTGTATAAATATGACGAGAATGGCAGACCTGTAATGGTGGATGAGAAACCCGTTGTTGAAAAATATGTAAAGACATTAAATAGTACCGACCCGCAGATTCGGAATAATTTTAGCATAGGAACTTCAATCGACCAGGTAATCTATGATGGCGGAAGGTGGTGGAATCAGATGAGAAAACAATACAGCAATCAAACTGCAAGAGAATATGATACAGAAACCGCTCGGTTAAATACTATAACAAATGTTCAACAGTACTATTATGAACTTTTGAAAGCACAAAATCAATTAATCGTATTAGAAGAAGCGGTTAAGTTAGCAGAAGAACAATTAAACAGTTCAAAAGCACGATTTGAAACTGGTTCTGTTGCTGAAATTGACGTTTTAAGGTCACAAGTAAACTTAAATAACCAAAAAATCCAACTTTTCACCCAGCAAAATGTGGCAGAAATATCCCGTGCAAATCTAAATACTATAATGGGGAGGGATTCTAATTTACCATTAATAATTACTGAAGATTCAACGATAACTGAGAATGTAATCTCATTAAATGAAGCATTAAAACTTGCCGAGTTCAACAATCCATCTATTAAATCCGCAGAAGAGGATGTGGAAAGAGCACATTATTCCTATAAATATGCAAAAGGTTCACTTCTTCCTACAATTGCTATGAGTCTCAATTATTCGAGGTCCAATCCGAACGTTCAGTTAGTTTACCAACAAATCAACAGAAATTACCAATGGACATACGGTCTTTCATTTTCTATGCCCTTTTTTGATGGACTTAAGACGAAATCCGATATTCAAACCGAAGCATACAATCTGAAAATATCTGAAGAAAACTTAACTGATGTAAAAAGGACAGTATTTAGTAAAACTCAAGAATATCTATTAAAACTCTCGAACAATCTTAAAAAAATTAATATGTTAAAAGAAAATCTGACTGTGGCAGAAGAAAATGTTCGTCTAACAAGGGAAAGATATAATGTAGGTGCTGGAACGTTATTAGAGACAATAGATGCACAATCAAGCTATACACGTTCACGTAGTGATTTCGTCGCATCAATTTATGATGCAAAAATTTTACAAGCACAGTTGGAAGGGATATTCGGTACTAAAGATTTTTCAAAATAATCATAACTTAAAAAAGAAATATAGAAAAGATGGATTATAACAAAATCAATAAAATTTGTATGAATCTAACATCAGAGAAAGAAATAAAATGATAAGACATTACAAAAAAATAATATTTGTTGCAATAATAATAATAGGTTTATTTTTGTGGCAGTTATATCAAAAGGTTTTTTCAGCAAAAGAGAATTTTTCAGGAAGACGTGGAGGCGAAGCAAGTGTAGCGGTTGAAGTAAAACCCATACAAGAGATGACGATAGATGATGAAGGACTTTTTACAGGGACATTACTACCAAGAGCACAATTTATTGTGGCACCTAAACTCATTGGTAGAGTGAAAAAAATTTTTGTCAACATTGGAGACCCAGTAAAATATGGTCAATTAATTGCACAAATAGATGATGATGAATATTTACAACAAGTTGAAAGGGCTCAAGCAGAATTAGATGTTGCAATAGCAAGTGTAGAAGAAGCTCGTAGTGCATTCGAAGTAGCAAAGCGCGATTATGAAAGAGTCATTGCTCTTAGAGATAAAAAGATTGCCTCTGAAGCCGAACTCGATGCTGCGAAGGCAAAAAACACCCAACAGGAAGCAAAATATAAAGTGGCACTGGCGCAGGTAACTCAAAAAGAAGCATCTTTGAGGGAAGCAAAAGTTCGGCTTTCATACACAAAAATCAAAGCAACTTGGGAAGAAAATAACTTAAAAAACTCATATAGATTTGTTGGAGAAAGGTTTGTTTATGAAGGAGCGCTGGTTAATACAAATACACCAATAGTAACCATTCTCGACATTAACACTACGATTGGGGTAATTTATGTAATTGAACGAGATTATCCAAAAATCAAAGTAGGTATGAAAGCAGAAATAACAACAGATGCTTATCCATTGAAGAAATTCGAGGGGGGAATTGTGCGAATTGCACCTATGTTAAAAGAATCCTCTCGAGAAGCAAGAATAGAAATTGAAATACCAAATCCAGACAATACTCTTAAACCCGGGATGTTCATTAGAGCAAAAATTGTCTATTCTACTGAAAACAACGCAGTAGTCGTCCCTGTAAATTCATTGGCAAACCGTGATGAGAAAGAAGGCATCTTTTTAGCTGATACTACCCAGATGAGAGTTAGCTTTATTCCAATAAAACGCGGTATAACAAATAATGAATATACTGAAATAGTTGAACCTCCTTTGTCTGGTTTAGTCGTGATTATGGGACAGCATTTATTAGAAGACGGTTCATCTATTATAATTCCTGGCTTTAGAACGGAGGGGACAAAAAAACAAATAGGTGGAAACAAACCATCAAGCCAAAAAAATAAGGGAGATAGAATAGGAGAAAAACAATGAATCTATCAAAGTTTTCAGTTCACCACCCAGTTTTTATAACTATGGTAACTTTGATGATAATAATAATGGGTGGAGTTTCTTTTATTCGTCTTCCTATTGACCTTATGCCCGAAATTGAAAATCCAACAATTACCATTTCGTCACATTACGAAAATGCAAGTGCTGAGGAGATGGAAGAATTAATTACCCGACCCATAGAAGAGGCAATGAGCGCCGTTCCGGGTGTTGAACAGATTACCTCTTCTTCATCAGAAGGACAGAGCAATGTTCGTGTGCTTTTTTCTTGGGGAAAAGATTTAGACGCAGCATCAAACGATATCCGGGACCGTTTGGATAGAGTTGTGTCAAGATTACCAGATGATATGACAGATAGACCAACTCTAAGAAAATTCGACATCTCAAGCTTTCCAATCCTTACGATAGGTGTATCAAGTAAACTTAACCCTGTGCAAATGAGAACAATAATAGAAAATCAGATAAAATATAGAATTGAAAGGATCCCAGGTGTTGCGTCACTTAATATAAGAGGGGGACTGTTTCGTGAAATCCATGTAAATCTTCTTGCGGATAAGGTTAAAGCACTCGGTCTTCCCTTAGATATGATTATTAATAGAATCAAAGCAGAAAATGTAAATGTCCCCGCGGGAACAATCTACAGAGGAAACTATGAGATAATGTTTAGAACCCCGGGAGAATATGTTAATTTAAATGATATCAGCAACACAGTCGTAGCAATTCGTGAAGGCGTTCCAATTCAACTTAAAGAAATTGCCAGTATTGAGGATTCTTGGCAAAAGGTAAGACAGATTAGTCGTGTAAATGGAGAAATGGGTATCCAATTATCTATCAATAAAGAGTCAGGTAAAAATACAGTTGAAGTCGCTAAATTAGTATTAGAAGAAGTTAAACGAATAAATCAGGATTTCCCTCAATTCAAACTTATACCTACTTCTGATTCTTCAAGTTATATTCAGACTTCTATTTCTAATGTTTGTATTGAGGCACTTCAAGGTGGAATTTTAGCAGTTCTTATATTGCTTTTCTTCCTTCGCAATATTAGAAGCACTACTATAATTACAACTGCAATACCTATTTCAATAATTGCTACATTTTTATTGATGTATTCTTCAAATTTCACTTTAAATTTAATGACACTCGGTGGATTAGCATTAGGCATTGGAAGGCTTATAGATGATTCAATTGTAGTTTTAGAGAATATTTACCGACTTCGTGAGTCAGGTGTTGAAAGTGAAATAGCGGCAATAGAAGGAAGCAATGAGGTAGTCGCTGCAATTACTGCAAGTACTTTAACAACCGTGGTGGTTTTCCTTCCGCTAATATTCGTAAAGGGAATGGCTGGAATTATGTTTAAACAACTTGCCATTGTTATTAGTTTCGCACTTTTATGTTCCTTGTTTGTTGCACGAACGCTTGTTCCAATGCTTTCAGCTAAAATCCTCAAATCAGTTGCTCAACATAATCCTCATAATCCTCGTAGAAAAACTTTTATTGGAATGTTGTTTAATTTTAGCAAAGGTGTTTCAGATATTATAGATACAAGATACAAAGAATTACTTCATTATTCACTAAGCCATAGATTTATGTTTATATCAATTGCTGCTATATTGTTTTTAGGAAGTCTTACACTAATACCACTAATTGGCGTAGAACTTATGCCCCAAGCCGATGAAGGAGAAGTAAGAGTGCAAACAGAAATGGATGTTGGAACAAGAGTTCAAGTTGTCGATGAAAAATTTAATATGATTCATAATGTTGTTATGCAGTCTGTTCCAGAATTAAAAAATACTACAACATCAATTGGAGGAATTGCTGGAATGGGTGGAAGCGGGACAAACAGAGGAGAAATGAGAATAGCCCTTAAACCACAAAAGGAACGCAAAAGGTCAAGTGCAGAGATAGCTGATGACCTCAGAAGAAAATTGACTAATATTCCAGGTATGATAGTTCGAACAAGAATGGGTCAAGGGCTTGTATCATCCCAAATGATGAGAATGGGAAACCAACAAGGAACAGAAAGGGTTCAAGTCGAAATAAGAGGACATGATTTAGTTGTTGCAAGCTCTCTTGCAGAACGCGTAAAACAAGAAATCGAACAAGTAGAAGGAATTACAGATGTTGTGATGGGTCAAAATCTAGGTAATCCAGAAGAAGAAATAGTTATTGACCGTCAAAAGGCTGCGGATATGAAATTAACAGTCTCACAGATTGCTCAAACACTTCAAACTATATTATCGGGAACACCTGCAAGCTATTATCATGAAGGTGGAAAAGAATACAGAATCCTTGTTCAAGTAAAAGACTCAGAGTATATGGACACAAATGAAATATTAGACCTTGTTATAACTAATTCTGATGGACAGCCCGTAGTACTACGGAACGTTGTAAAAACAACTCCCCAAAGAGGTCCTACTTTAATTCAAAGAAAAGACCAAGAACGCATGTTTACCATTTCTGCCAATATTAGTGGTCGAGATATGGGGTCAATCGTAAAAGATATAAGGGAAAGGCTCAAGAGCGTCCCAGTTCCAAGAGATTTTGCCATTTCGTTCGGTGGGGACTATGAACAACAGCAAAAATCATTTAAAGAACTACTTTTTAGTTTTGTTTTGGCATTAATTCTCGTATATATGGTAATTGCATGTCAGTATGAGTCCCTTCGCGACCCATTTATTGTTATGTTTTCTGTTCCATTGGCTGTTATTGGTGTAATTCTGATTTTATTCTTAACTAATACAACTTTTAACATTCAGTCTTTTATCGGGTGTACAATGCTTGGTGGAATTGTCGTTAGTAATGCTATACTTCTGGTGGATTACACAAATCTGCTGCGACGCCGTGATAAAATGCCACTATATGATGCGATAGAAGAAGCAAGCAGACGCCGTCTCAGACCTATCTTGATGACCGCTCTGGTTACGATATTGGGATTAACTCCTTTAGCATTTGGTCTTGGAGAAGGTGGAGAAGCACAGGCACCATTGGCAAGGGCTGTTATAGGTGGATTGACAAGCTCAACTTTTATTACTTTAATTATCATTCCAATTGTATATTCATTATTTGAGCAAAGGATAAAAAAAGAATGAAATTTAGGTTTAATTACCACAAAATTATATTATAAAAGAATAATATTTTAATCTATTATGCAAGGACAACCTTAGGATTGTTCTTACATAATCACCAATTTTATTATTGTAATTTCTTATTTTAGTTTATTTATATATGTTTAGATATTTTCATATATTAATCTGATGTATGGCTCAATAATTTAAAAAAGAATACAAATAATTTAGAACAAAAAAATCCTCTTTTGCCTTTTCGCAATAAGATTGACAGTTTGTCCATCCCCAAAAAAACCCCCTATGTACGATTTTTTTCTTTATTATAATGAAAATCATGAATGAAACTTGCATATACTTCTATTATGTCATTTTTATATCCAAATATGTTTTATAATATATTAAGTAATGTAAAGTATATTTTACAATATTATAATTATACTTGATAAATGTAAATTATTTTTGTATATTTGTAATGTATACTATACATAAATTTATATTAATGTTAAAAGTAAAATGATATGAAACTTGGTAATAATTTACGGAGGTGTCGCTTTGATAATAATGAAATATCACAACAGGACCTTGCTGATGCAGTTGGAGTAACAAGACAGACTATCTTTTCTATTGAAAAAGGTAAGTTTGTTCCTTCTACGCTGTTGGCTTTAAAAATAGCAAGGTTTTTTAAAAAATCTGTTGAAGATATATTTTTCATCATTGAAGATGAATAATTAAAATTTCAAAAAATTAATTTTAGGTAAGTGATATGAAAAGAGAAATAAAAATTGGCTGTCGATAAAATTAAAAGAAAAAATCATTGATTGGTATGATGAAAAGCAATTGAGAGATATTATGAAATCATCATTAACGACACTCATTCTTTCTATCCCCGGATTATCAATCCTTTTATTTTATAATGAGTTCATTAATTTTTATTGGTTTCCATATTATATATTTCTGATATTATCAATTTTCTCTGGCAGTACACTATACTTTTTCAAAAGTAGATAAATATATTAGAAATATTAAACATATAATTTCTCTATTTATAAAAAGGAGATAATTATTTAATAAACTTATATTTCTATTTGAGAATTAATCTAAAGTTTAAGTTTAACAATTTTATTTATTGATTTTGATTTCATTATTATTTAAATTTGTTAAATTTTTTTGGGATTAATTTTACTTGA
Source organism: uncultured bacterium (assembly GCA_964491835.1). Classification (GTDB taxonomy): domain Bacteria; phylum SM23-31; class SM23-31; order JAUVVT01; family JAUVVT01; genus CAZBIT01. The sequence continues at coordinate 882 of CAZBIT010000050.1, read as the reverse complement.
AATTGTTTTACTTTAAATATTGAAAAAGAAGGAAATATGATTATGGAAATGACTGGAATTGGCAAAAACGCTTTATTATCTTTAAAAATATATCAAAACGTTAATGAATCTGTTTTTAAATGTTATCAATGCGGTAAATGTTCAGCGGGTTGTCCATTGTCATCCGATATGGATTATCCACCCAGTCAATTGATGAGAATGCTTCAATTAGGATTTCCTCAACTTGAAGATAAGGTTCTGAAATCCTATACAATCTGGCTGTGTTTAACTTGTGAAACATGTATTGCGAGATGTCCTCAAGAGGTTGATATTCCAAAAATTATGGATTTTCTTCGTCAAGAATCTTTTCGCCAGAAAAAAACTCATCCTGCTGCAAGGGATATTATTTCATTCCATAAATCATTTCTGGATTCAATCAAATATACTGGACGTCTTTATGAAATGGGTACCATTGCAGATTATAAAATGCGCACTTTTCATTTCTTAAAAGACCTTCTGGTGGCCCCAAAACTTTTATATCGCGGTAAACTACCTCCTTTTCCTCACATTATTAAAGATATGTCGATGATTTCTAAAATATTTAAAAAGAGTTTCGGAGAAAAAGAAGGGAAGGAATCTGAAAGATGACGGAATTAGGATATTATCCCGGTTGTTCATTACTTGGTTCTGCAAAAGAATATGACGAATCTCTCAAGGCAATATCCGATAAATTAGGAATAGAACTCACTGAAATTCCTGACTGGAACTGTTGTGGTGCCACAGCAGCGCACAATCTCAATCATGACCTGTCACTTGCACTTCCTACCAGAGTATTATCTCTCGCTGAGCAAGCAAATCTCGAAGAAATATTAGTTCCCTGTGCTGCCTGCTATAATAGACTTG
>CAZBIT010000049.1:0-10169 GCA_964491835.1 uncultured bacterium | reverse complement strand
CCCGATATTTATCCTGTATTTTTTGGTAATGGCGTTCAGTTCAGTTCCGTCTCCCTTATGGATATAGAAAATGATGGAGACCTCGACCTCATTACAATTGGTGCGGGAAGCAATCTTACCTCTTTTTCTTCAGTTTACGATAACAATGAAGGAATAGTAAATCCCAACGAAAATCCAGAACCACCATCAAACTTAAAATCAGAAGTCAAAGAAAGTCAGGTCATTTTATCTTGGAACAGAGCAACTGACCCTGAAGGTAACGGCACCGATTCTCTCGCATTAACATACATATACAGAATAGGGACAACTTATAGTGGAAATGAAATTGCAACAGGAAAATTCGAACCCGGATTTGGTAAGAGTGGATTGGCAAGGTCTTTGACAGTGAGAAACCTGAAAAGCAATATCTATTATTGGAGTGTAAAATCGATTGATAATGGATTTAAAGAATCTATATGGGTTCCTGACAAAACATTTACCATTGACATTATTAAACCAGATATAAAAATAGCGACGTCCGAACCCGAAAAGGTGGGAATTGGAAAGGCGACAATTAAAATAATTATCGATGAAAATTTTTCTCTCAACCTTAGTAAAAGACCAATCGTAAAGTTTAAAATCGGAAGTGTTGAATCAAGGGTAAATCAAATTTCTTATGATGGTTTTACCTGGATTGGTGAAGCAGTGATACTCCCTGCAATGCCTTCCGGAACTGCTGTAATTTCAGTGGACAGCGTATTTGACAGTCAGGGCAATATGATGGATTTTAAACCAAATGCTGGAACATTTACTATCGACACCGAACCTCCATACGTTGTAATGACGACTCCCCGACCAAATCAAACTGGTGTTTCTATAAGCACAACGTTAAAAGCAATATTCAATGAAGATATTATTCAAAGTTCGTTAGTTGCAGAAAAAAGTTTCCGTCTATTTTATGATGGCATAAAAGTTGAAGGCACAATCAATTATAATCCTGAAACAAAAGAAGGGACGTTCATACCGACTGATAAACTCAAAGGAGCTTCTTTCTACGAAGTAAGAATCACCGGTAAAGTAAAAGACCTTGTCGGAAACACATTGGGAAACGACACTACCTGGATTTTTAAAACTGCAGAGACGGTTCTTGCTGGCTCAGGAGGTCTCGTTTCGGATGAAATTGGAAACGTTAAAATTTACATATCACCAAACGCTCTTGAAGCAGATGAAGAAGTTCCAATAAGCAGTTTTGAATCAAAAAATATAAAACCCCCACAAGGAGTAAAATTCACAGGGGTGGCATATTCAATCGGACCAGAAAATACAACAGTGTCTCTCAAAAAACCTGCGGTTTTAAACATTAGTTACAACAAAAATTTACTACCCTCTGGAGTAGATGAGAATAAATTAAAATTATTCATTTTAAAAGAATCTAATCCAGGTGATTTTGATTATGAAAATCCAATTGGTGGAACTGTGGACATTGGTGGAAGTAAAATCACAACGTCAATAAATAAATTTGGTGTTTTTGGAATATTTGAAGATGTAAGAGAAAAATTAGGAGTAAAGGCAATATCAAATGTTAATTTTTCACCAAGGGTATTTTCACCCGCCGGAAGTGGTCAGATGAATCTGCCTTCACAAACTGGAATTTCATTTACTCTTGGTGAACCAATGAACGTTACAATAACTATATTTTCTCCAAGTGGTAGATTTGTGAAGAAACTTGTTGAAAATCAATCTTTTGGTAATGGTGACCAGGTTGTCTCCTGGGATGGAAAAGACGGTAATGGCACCATCTGCACATCGGGAATTTACATCGTAAAAATTGAAGGTGCTGGAATATCAGTCTTTAAAACGGTTGCAGTTTTAAATAAATAAATCATTCTATATTAATAAGAATGCAGTTTTGAATAAAAATAAATAGATAAATATTCAAATGATTCATTCAAAAATATTAATTGTTATTTTTATTTTATTATTTTTCATTTATATAAATATAAACTCTCAAACAGTCCAATTTTTGGACGTTTCTTCTACTGCTGGTGTTCAGGGTAGTATAAGTTCTCCATATTCAACAAACTGTGCATGGGGAGATTATAATAATGATGGTTTCCTTGACCTTTATGTAACAAACTGGGGAAGCGCTGTCAGCGATGCCATAAATGAACTTTATAAAAATAATGGCGATGGAACATTTACAGAAGTTGGCGCTTTTGCTAAAGTTAACAGTCCAAATAATAGCATCTGCGCCGTATGGGGTGATTATGACAATGACGGATGGCTTGACCTATACGTAGTTAATTTTTACGAACAGGATGAACTCTATCATAACAATGGTGATGGCACCTTTACCTATGTAACAATTCCTGCGGGAATTGATATTCTTTCAACTGGAAATAGTACCTCTGCTGTCTGGGGTGACTATGATAATGATGGAAATCTTGATATATACTTATGTAAATATTACGCTCCAAACGAACTTTATCATAACAATGGTGATGGCACTTTTTCATTAGTTGAAAATTCCTCCGTAAGGGATATTCGTGACTCTGACGGTGCGGTTTGGGTTGATTACAATAACGATGGGTTCGATGACCTTTACGTCGTCAACAGAGAACAAGACAATAAATTTTATCGGAATAATAAGAACGGAACCTTTACCGAAATTTCTGGAGATATCGGTTTAAATAACACAGGAATAGGTAAAAATTGCGTTTGGGGGGACATTGATAATGATGGTGATTTTGATGTATATATCGTAAATATTGGAGCAAACAATCTTTATATAAATAATAATGGAGTAAACTTTTCCGATAAAAGCGTAGAAAAAAATGTAAAATACACAAGTAACGGATGGGAAAGTTGGGATGCTTCATTTGAAGATTTTAATGGAGATGGAAGTATTGACCTTTTTACGGTGGGCGGTTCAGAATCAGGTCAGGATGCAACAACTCTTTTTATAAATTCTGGCGCGCCTTATAGATATGTTTTTGGAGATTTTACCGTAACTTCAGGATTATCAGGGAAACCTTTGATTGCTACCTCTTGTGCAGTTGGTGATTATGACAACGACGGAGACCCGGATATCTTTATTACAACAAATAGCGAAAATGTCCTCTTTAAAAATCAAAAAGAAGATAATTCATTCGGTTTTCTTAAAGTGAGAGTGGTCGGAAAAGGAAATGGATTCACCAATAAATTCTGCATAGGTTGTAAAGTGAAAGTTTACGAGAAAGGAAAAACTTCTCCATTCTGGTACAAACAAATTAGAAATGGCCCACAACCACCAGAACTTTTTTTCGGACTATCAAAAGGAAAATCTTATACAGTTGAAGTGATTTTCCCGGGATTAACAGGCAAAACAATTAAACAAGACATTACAATGCCAAGAACGGAACCTTTAATAATCCAAGAACAATAAAGAAAAAAATTGTGATAATAGAAACATAATAAAAATCTCAATTTCAAAAAATATTTATGATTACTAATAGACATTTCAGGATTTATTTATTAATCTTGATATTTTTGTTAATTATCCCTAATGATTTGTATCCTCAGGTCAATAATAAAATTGATATTGGAACAAGACCCCTCGGAATGGGAGGTGCATTTGTTGGAGTTGCTGATGATGCCAATTCTCTATACTGGAATCCAGCGGGTTTACCGTTTCTTCAAAGACAGGAACTGACGTCGATGTATGCAAATCTTTTTGGCGGAAAACTCGGTATGAACAACGATTATATTGGCTATGTTTTCCCGCTTTCAGACCGTCAGGGAATCGGTATTGACTGGTTTCATTTTGGAATTGGCGATGATGAACTCGGATATAGAATGGATAAGTTTAACCTTTCTTATGGAATAAGACCACACAGATTAATTTCGCTTGGTTTGAATTTGAAAATGGTTGACTCTGACCTTACACTCGATAAAAACTCAATTGGGAAATCGAGAGGATATGGTTTGGACTTTGGTATTTTACTCAATCCTTTACCACGTTTACGAGTTGGAATCGTTGGTTATGATGTCGGTGGCACATCCGTAAGATATGATAACGATGTCTCTGAAGAAATCTTTAAACAACAGTTTAAGTTTGGATTCGCATATCAACTAAAAGAAAACTTACTTCTCGCTACTGATTTTGGAGATAATTTCCACCTTGGTTCAGAATATTGGTTATTCGGGAGATTAGCACTTAGAGCAGGAATCCAGAAAAATTTAAAAAAAGTCGGTGATTATTCGCAAGGTATTCTCTTATCAGGTGGTCTTGGATTTAAGTATAGATTCTTACAATTAGATTATGCTTATCAGGATAACCCTGAACTTCCAAGTTCTCATAGATTTTCGCTCTCTTTCTTCTACAATCCCTCACTCGTATCCATAAAAAATGCAGTAATTAAACCTTCTCCCCTGTTCAGGTCATTGTATAGAAAATATGAAGAAGAAGATTTTGCAGAGGTAGTCGTAAAAAATTCAAGCCAAAAAGAACTTCCAGTAAGTTTAAGCATTGACGTCCCAACTCTTATGAAAACCCCTGCTGAAGTAAACCTCGTTCTTCCACCTCAATCAACTCAGAGTTATCCGGTTAATGTTACTTTTTCTCCCGATATCCTTGCAACAGACAGGGCTCCTTATGATAATCTTGTTCAACCAGTTGTAAAAATAACGTATATTCAAGAAAAAAATCAAAAAGAATCAACTTATAACCTAAATCCTGTATATGTTTTAGGAAAAGGAAAGATATCCTGGAGCATACCTGAAAGTGTAGGTGCTTATGTTACGCCAACTGATGAAACTATTGATAGGTTTGCACGGACAATTATTCAACAATATAACACAGTGATAAGAGATGAATTTAACAATTCCAATTTGGGAAGGGCAGTAATTTTATTTGATGCCCTGGGAAAACACGGAATAGTTTATCAGGCGGACGTAAAAACTCCCTGGTTCAAAATTGCACAGGATAGCACAATATTTGATAATATCCAGTATCCTATTGAACTTCTTTCATCGAAACTTGGAGATTGTGATGATTGTATGGTATTGTTTGTGTCTCTTATGGAAAACCTTGGGATAGACACAATGATATTGGACGTATCCGCACCTGGCCAAGGACACATATATATGATGTTTGATAGTGGCATATCTGTCGAAGATGCTCCAAGAAACTTTTTATCGGAAACAGAATACGTCGTTTATAATAATAAAGTTTGGATACCAGTTGAAACGACAATGTATGGTTTTCCTTTTTCAGATGCCTGGAGAAATGGCGTAGAGGAATATCATAAAAGAAAACAGCAAAATTATATTAAGGAAATTGATGTATCTAAGGCAAAAGTACAATATAAATCAGGCATAGTTCCAGCGCGAGACATAAAGCTACCTTCAAAAGAAACAATTGATGGACTTGTAAATAGCGATATTACCATAAACAGAGAGAGATTTAAACAGATGACCCAAATTGCTGGAGTTTCTCTTGACAATCCTGATGGTCTTTACGATGCAGGCGCCACTTATCTTAATTTTAATAAACTTGACGATGCTCTCGATATGCTTCAAAAAGCAATTAAAGTAAAACCAAACTTCTCGGATGCCTTCAATTCAATAGGTGTTATATATACTATGAAAAGACAGTTTGACCAGGCAATTAGTTATTATAATCGTGCTCTAACGGTTGAACCCGACAACTTGCTTTTCAGGTTGAATTTGGCTATAACAATGTATCTACAAGGAAAGTTATCCGAAGCCCAATCTGAATACAAAAAGATAATCGAAAAGGATAAAGATTATAAAGGGATGCTTGAATTTCTCGAACAAAAAGAAAAATAGGAACATTATGAAAATAAAAATGTTTAAATTATATAAATCTTTTATTTGGGAGGTGAAAAATATATGATAAAACATAAGTCAGTAATATTAATTTTATGTTGTTTTTTATTTTATTCCTTTTCATTTGCCCAGCAAGACAAAAAAAGTGAAGAACAAAAAACAACACCAACAAAAACAGATGAAAAATGGAATAATACCGTCTGGAAAAAAGTTGGCGATATGACCAAGGAAAAGCGTTCTTTTCAAGTGGAAAAAGCAACCACGGTTGCAGGTGTCCGTGGTGCTGAAGCAGAAGATAATATAATTAAACAATTATATTATAGAGGTAAGGGACAATATCCAACAAAACTTGAATTAAAAAATGCAATAGATATGCTTAAACAGATAATAAAAACAGAACCAGATGCTCCAACTGTCCCAGAATCGAAGTTTTATATTGCGCAAATTTATCAACAACTTGGTGAAACGCAAAGTGCAGTCGATACTTATGAAGACATTATAAAAAATTACTCCGATTCAGAAATTGCAAAAGAATCTTCAACTGAACTAAGTAAACTTAAAAAATAATCCAGTATAATAATGTTCTAAATTTAAAACCCCGAATTTCAAAAAAGAAATCGGGGTTTTAAATTTATATTTTTATCTGTAGAAAAAATATAAATGACAATAAAAAAATTGCTTTAAAATCATTTATCTAAAATGTCATTCCTGAGATGTCGGGAATCCATTTTCTCATTAAGTACATATTTTATATAGATTACCGTTTACATGAGAATGACAGTTGATGTGTTATATTATTGATTATTTAAAAGAATTATTTGAAAAATTTTGAGGTCAAGAATGCCAGAAAAAAAAGCAAAAGGAGGTCTTAAAAAAATAATTGTTCAATTATCAATTGGTCTTCTCGTTAGTGTGGTGATAATTTTACTTTCCTTTACGAGTTTATATGAAACACTTGAATTAAAACTTTTAGATGAGCGTTTTAAAACAAGAGGTCCCATTTATATGGACAATCACATTTCCACAATAGATATTGATGCTTATACACTTGGAACTGAAGGAAGGATTCAAGATTGGACAAGAGATAAACATTATAAAATTATTAAGATGATTAACGAACTCGGCGCAAGAATAATTGGGTTTGACTATTACTTCGTTGAAAATAGTTCGAGAGTTTTGAAAATTGAAGACATTGAAAATATTAAAGTAAATAAAAAAGAAGAATTATTAACCCTTTTTAAGGATTATGATAAGGAGATGTATGAGACAATTAGAGATGCAAAAAATGTTATTCTTGGTCAAACCTTAAATGACAATGAACCTCCACAACCTGAACAAATACCCGAAGCACTCAAAAAATTATTGTCCAATTATATAGAGTTTCCCGACTGGAAAAAATATGATTTTGAAGTTTTATCCAATATTGAACATCCTTTATTGGATTTCATTTCTGCATCAAAAGGTGTTGGACTTGCAGAAACATTTGCAGATATTGACGGCTCCGTGCGAAGATACCCTCTATTTAAGGTTTATGATGGTAAACTTTTCCCTGCATTAGCACTGGTGATGTTTTGTGAATATATTGGCGTTAATATAAAAGACATAAAAGTTATGCCGGGTAACAAAGTTGACCTTCCACCAGGCCATCTGCCTGATGGTACTCTTATCGACGTAAATATTCCTATTGACAACAGTGGGATGATGATGGTGAACTGGGCAGGAAGTTACTGGGAAGAAAATTTTCAACATCTCCCTCACCTTTCCATTTCGACGTATTACAAAGCAAGAAAAAGAGAAGTAATCGCGGAAAAAATTAAAAAAATATTTCATACAAATACTAAATCCATAAACGATACGAACATTTTAATTCAAGAACTTCAAAAAGAAGGTGTAGAAATTTCAAGTGAAGTAGAAGAAATTTATAATTTATTATTCAATGGAGTCTTAATAGAACAAGAATTTATTAATAAAGAAAAGGAACTTACGAAAGATGACGTGCCACCTGAAATGTTTAAAGATTTATATCCGATTTACCTTGATATATTAATAAATCATAAAATCTTAAATTTATTAAAAGATAATCCAAAGATTAGTTTTGAAGAAGCGAGGGGGAAAATTAATATTGATAATGAAGAAAAAGTTCGTCTGAGTTATAAATATATTAATTATAAATTATCAACTGTTGGAATAAAACAAGAAGATTATCCTCTTTATTTCTTTCCCATAGAAATTGGAGGGAAATTAATAACAGATGAAATGTTTAAAGATAAAGTGTTCTTCTATGGATTGACTGCGGCAGGAACTTGGGATTTAAACCCTATGCCTTATCTTGATAGATATCCGATGCTTGGTTTACACGCCAATGCATTTAATACAATCCTAACGCAAAATTTTCTGAAAAAACTTCCCGACTGGGCTATAATAATTATTATATTAGGATTTGGTTTACTTATGGGTTTGATTGTTCCAAAACTCGGCCCAATTAAAGGAGCAATTGTTGTTATTGTTCTATTGGGGAGTTACCTTTTCACAGCACAATACCTATTCAATACAAAAGGAATTATAGTTGACGTTCTGGGCTCAGTTACAGCGCTCATTATTGGGTATTTATCAATTACCGTACATAATTTCTTCTCCGAAGAAAAAGAAAAGAAGATGATTAGAGGAATATTCTCAAGGTATGTTACAAAGTCAGTCGTTGATGAATTGATAAAAAATCCTGATATGGTTAAATTAGGAGGAGAAAGAAAAATCCTTACAGTGTTTTTTTCTGATGTTGCGGGATTTACCTCTGTTTCAGAAAAACTCACACCGGAAGAACTTGTTGCATTATTAAATGAGTATTTAACAGCAATGACAAATATCGTTCTAAAGCATGATGGGATGATTGATAAATATGAAGGAGACGCTATTATGGCAGTTTTTGGGACCCCCATACCTATGCCAGACCATGCATCAAAAGCTTGTTATGTTTCGCTTGAAATGCAGGAAGAACTTATAAAGTTAAGGGAAAAGTGGCATCAAGAAGGCAAACCAGAGTTAAAAGTAAGAATTGGGTTGAATACTGGTCCGATGGTAGCAGGAAATATGGGTGCAGAAGATAGATTGGATTATACCGTTATGGGGGATAGTGTAAATCTTGGTTCACGTCTTGAGGGTGCAAACAAACAATATGGAACGTATATTATGATTTCTGAATACACATACGAAATAGCAAAAAATGATATCGAAGTAAGATTTATCGACTCAATCAGAGTTAAAGGTAAAGAACTGCCAGTAAAGGTTTATGAAGTTCTTGCAAAAAAAGAAAATGGGCTTCCCGAGAATAAAAAAAGAGTCATTGAAAATTTTAATAAAGGAATGGAATGTTATCTCAAGCAGGATTGGAAGAATGGGATTTCTTATTTTGAGAGCGCTCTTGCTATTGACCCAGAAGATAGTCCATCAAAGGTTTACGTTGAAAGATGCAAAGAATTCATGGTTAATCCACCCCCACTCGACTGGGACGGCGTCTACGTAATGAAGACAAAGTAATGAATTTTTTCGTATCACACTAATTTCTTGATTGCTCGGGGAAAAATATATATATTCATATAAATTATATTTAGAAATAAAAAGGTATCTTCTTATGAATTATGTTGATATAATAATTATTGCGATACTCTTATTTTTTGTCCTAAAAGGAACAATAAAAGGATTTACAAGAGAAGTAATGGGAGTGCTGAGTTTTATCATTTCATTTGGAGTAGCTCTGCACCAGATGAAAAACACAGCGAATATAATTAATAAATATACAAACAATTACATTGTTTCTTTGATTATTGGATATATAGCAGTATTTTTAATTGTATTTATAATTCTTCATATAATAGCAAAAACAATACATAAATTAATAAAGGCAATATCTCTTGGTTGGTTGGATAGAATTGGGGGTGCAATATTTGGATTAATGTTTGGTGTTCTATTTATTACACTATTCGTATTTTTAATTTCGTTTATACCAATTAAACGAGAAATACCTCCTGATAGACAAAATTCTCGGCTTTTCCCATTTTTTGAGGAATTAGCGCCAAAATTATTTGACCTTTACTTCAAAATAATTCCAGGTTCACAAGCACTTTATGAAGAGATAAAAAGTGATATTTTATTAGAGCAATTACAAAAATCAGGCATAGATTTAGGTGAAGTCAAAAAACTCTTCAAGTTCGGTTCTGGAGAGGACAAATTACCCGCTGATTCCACAAAAGGTAATATTGATATTAAAAAACAAAAAGAAATGACCGAAAAACTTACACAGGAAGAATCATATTTGAAAGGACCGTATCAAGATTTATTAAAACATCTAAACATCGATACAACTG
>CAZBIT010000048.1:0-10201 GCA_964491835.1 uncultured bacterium | reverse complement strand
ATATTAAATATTATTGGTTTAACAAATTTTTTATAAATACGAACCTTATAATTATTGAGTTAATTATTTGTAAGTTGCATGTAAAATTTTTTATATTCTATATATATGCCAGAAAGTATAAAAAAATATTTAAACACTAATTCTCCATTTGAGACTACCATTGGAATTAATGGCATAAAAATTAGAATAACCTGCACCAAAGTAAATGGTCCCATCTATACTTATAGAAGGAGAAGAATGTGTTTTTTTAATATCTTCAGTAAAGTATTTCCATTTGAGTGTTCCATCCATATTAATAGCGTATAAATGACAATCAAAAGATATAAAATAGATAGTTCCATCCTTTCCAATTGCTGGACATAACCTTACACCTCCATCTGTTTTATATTTTAAATGGGATTTTATCTTATTGGGTTGTTTTTGAAAATGAAGTATGAAACAACGTAAAATAAATTTATCTGAATATATTATAAGATTTATGAATTGGTGTATCAAATAAAAATAAAAAGTTTTTGTTTTTTAATTGACAATTTTTATATAATAAATTAAATTTTAGATGTAATTAATGGATAATTTAATCTTTTATTCTTCATTTTGCTAAACAATGACGTTTGCCATATCATATCCCAACCTGGACAAGTCAGAACCTCAAATGGCCAGTAGCGGTCCCTGACTGCGATTTCAGGTCGTCAGGGACGACCTCTTGCCATTTATGGTTAAAATTTGACTGTTTAGTTACTAATAGTTGTTATTCAAAATCGAGTAAGTTGACATAATTATCATCGCTTATATCTCTTTTGCCACGCAAGAATCGATCCGCTACCGGCTGACTGAAACAGTTACCGGCGCTGAAGTACCTACTTTGATCTCATGTGCTCCTGGCTGCTGAAGCTTTATTGCAGACCAGATCAGCTCCTTGATCTCGCCGGGGGCTAAGGCAACTCTTGTATACATAGTCGGTTGCCGATCGACATACAAGTATTGTTGGGCTTTTAAAAGTCCATCTCCGGATGCCGCTGAATTCTTAATTGTAACGCTTACTTTAAATTCCTGACCTGCACGCACGCTTTTGGGGGCTGCAAGGTTTATGTATTTAAATGCAGGGGTTACAACCTCATTTGGAGTCTTTAATGTAATCTCTGCCGGCTCTATATTCCATCCCTGGATCATCAAGTGCGGGGCATCTCCGTTTAATATTGCCGAATCGAATGTTATAGTTAAATCTCTGCTTTCTTTTGGCAGCAGGCTAAAGTAATTAGCACTCCAGAAAGCGGGTAAAATCTCGGCGCCATGCAATCCTTTGAGCACTGTGGGATTTATAAAAAAAGCGAGGTCATTTGTCGGATTTTCGATTTTAACGCGGATGATAGAGTTTTTTCCCTTTTCCTGATACGCTGCCAAAGTATTTAAATTCACGGGCGGCAGCTTTGATAAATCTTTAAAGTCTGCTTGCTGATCGCCTTTGGTCGAGAGCCAATAAAAATTGGAACTTTTCAATTCACCTGAGCTGCTTTCCAGCGTAAGATTTAAAAAGTAATTACCGGACAATCCTTCTATTGGGGGGATTACGAAAGCAGGTTTATTACCATCCGGTTCCATATCCATTGAAACAGTATTGGAATATTTCTCTGTCATGTCAAAGTTTACAACTTTGGCGCTGACTTTTAAGTTTTTAAAGCCCTGGTAAAGGCAATTGACGACAAAGACTGAGCTGTCATCATAAGAATATTGAACGTGCAAAGGTTCGCAGGCCTGCTGGACACCATAAAAAGCGCCATTGGGTCTCAAGTAATAATCATAGAGATGGTAACAAAGTGATGGCCATCCAGCATTAAGTCTATAGATTAATATGCCGCTTGATTTATATTTATTTTTTCGAAAAGCCTCAACCATAGCTCTCATCGCTTCTTTTTGTAATACCTGGGCTTTGACGGTATATTCTTCTAATTCAGTTGGTTCTCCGTATCTTGAATATAAAGCTGCTCTTCCCTGAGGGGACTGAGTTCTCCATAAGCGTAAATCCCAGGATTCACTAATTGGCCAAAGGTCTTTCGCCGGCATCATTTTACGCATGCTTTCGATGGGGGGGATCTGTTCGCCGCCAGGCCCAACTTCGGTATTGAACTCTAAAAATTCATACTTTCCGAGTTCTCCTTTTCCATACCAGGTCGATGGCGGAAGATAGGCGTATGTTGCAGGATATGGGTCATGCGAAAGGCCTGTATATCCGCAGATTGCGGTACTATCCGAATATGCATTGGACTGATACGGCCTTGTTCCATCATATTTCTCGATAACATCTACATACATTCTTTCGACATCGACAGGTGGGGATTTATCGCTGCCGATAAGCCAATCCACAAAACAAGGATGATTTCGCTTGCGGATTATTTGATCCCGCAAACTCTTTCCTGCAATATCAAAGGTGTGTTCCGTCCAATGATCCCATCGCTCCCAAATCGAGCAACAGTTTGTTCCATCAAAAATCATAATGCCGTATTTGTCGCATAAATCATAAAAATGATCTGTTCCCCAAAAGCCTTCTGTGCGAAGTGCATTAAGGTTCATATTGATTATATATTTTGCTTCGGCTTCTTCTCTTTCGCTGGAATGTTCCAACATCATATTCTCAGTATAATTTGCGCCCTTTACCATGATGTTTTTGCCATTGATCTGAAAAGCCCTCGTTCTTATGCCATGATCAAAAGAGTTCACAACCGAAGTTACCTCGCGAATACCAAAGCGCACATCCTCCCCATCTGATAGCTCACCGTTTGCTGCAATGAGACGTAATTTCAAATCGTACAGGTTCTGTTTGCCGGTAAGATTCGGCCACCATAAATTCGGGTTCGAGATATCCAATTTGTGAGTGACTGTTTTATTTTCTGCTGCAGAAAGTGAAATTTCTTTAGAAAACTTGAAGACCTGATCCCCGCCCGCGGAAGTACCTCCCTCGTTAAGATTATTTACATTTTCGATTTGCCCCTGCAAAACTCCTTTTACTGATTCATTCGATATATTGACAAAGTCCACTGAAATAGCAATGTGCGCCACTTTAGTGGATGGCAGGTCCAGATCCGTGATAATGTGCGGATGTTTCATTCTCATAGGACCAGTTGCTATAACTTTGACGTCATACCAAATACCGGTATCTTTATCCGGAGGTGTTTGCGTTCCTTGCATCCATCGAATCGAAAGATCGGTTCCTTTCACAGGAGGGATAATTTCCAGCGCCAGACAATTTTCCTTTCCGGGCATTGCCGCATCGGTAATATTTAGTTCAAACAGCCTGTATGCACCTTCTACCGTCGTCGTGTCGGCAATCAAATGCCCATTGAGCCAGACATTTGCCTTATAGTTTATGCTGTGCAGATTTAACCATGTATATTTATCACGATAATTTGCAGGCAGTTTAAATACAGTGCGGTACCACCAGGGGACGCAAAAGGGGCTGTCTTCCGGCATGTCCAGTATGCCCCAGGCCTCGGAACGGAATCCAGGAATTGTCAGTAAATTTGTTCCGTAATAAGGATCCGGGTAGACTTTGTTTTCAACCAGTGCTTTTAAAACAGTGACAGGGGCCGTCGTTGGATACCAGCCATTCGTTGAATATTCAACTGTTGATATTTCTTTGCCACTGGCAGCCACCTTGGGAGAGGATTGAATGGCCCAGTCGTCCTTTAAAATTAGTTTATTTTGATTTTCACTTCCATTCGCGCAACCGATAGCAAAAACAATGATGATAAATGGGAGTATAGCGATAATGTCAAGTTTTTTTAAGACCGTCTGTTTCATTCGATATTCCCCATATTAAAATCAAATATGACTTTAGTTTGAGTTTTTGTTATGTTTTAAATAAAAACTAATAATTTTTCCGTTAAGTGCAACTATTTTTTCTTACTATTTCAATTAATATTGTCTGTTTCTTTCTGATTAAGATGTTTTTCCCACAAAATAAGATAACTGGAGATACCTGTCCAGCGGTTATTATGAGAAAGTTTAGCATTACATTGATTAGCAACGCAATCGATTGATTTGAAACAAAATATCAGAAAATATCTTCTTACTAATTGTAACCTCCGCCATTTGAAACGTAACATATCTACTATGTTTTACAACCTTCGCTCCAATCTTAATCAGTTTCGTGAGCAAACTCCGTAGTGACCAGTTTTAATTTTCCCTGGAAGTACCAAACGTCGAAGAAAATTGCCCAGATTATAGGCAAGAACATACAACGAGAACCTCACCTGATTTGAAACAAAATGTTTGCATGATAACCTTGTCCAGTTTAAAGTATATTTGCCTTCCTTAATCCATTGCTCTACAGTGCCTCGACCATTGTAGAAATGTACCACTCCTTTTGCTTTAGCACTCATATTGGTTACTATGAAACCTACTCTTGGGAATAGTTCTCCCTGATGCCATTCCACTTTAGCTATTACACGACGAGACCTATCCCAGCTTGACGCCTGATACATAAAATCGTAAAACATTACAATTGAATCATTAGGAGGACGACCAACGGGTCGAGTAAGAAGATGGTCAATTTCATTATACAAAACATCGTTTGCAGGAAGCCGAATAGCATATAAAAAACATTTACTTGACAGTGAATAGCATTATTTTAAAATTCACGGAAACCATACTCATTTCTTGATAGAATTGTCAGTAAACCATACATTTTACACGCTTTGTGACGTGTTCTTCTGCTCTCTCTCGGGACAACCATCGGGCAATAAGCAATCCCTGTCACATTTTGAACGTTTTATTAGACGGATACTTTTACAAAAAAACGGTGAAGAAAACTAAAAAGTAAAAACAAATAAGTATAATCTCCCCAAATTTGTTTCTCCATTAATAATTAAATACCCTTTCTTTCCAATATCAAAATATTTCTTATTTTACAAGGCATTATTTGTGTAACCCATAAATAAAAATATAGGAACCATAGATGACACAGATTAATTTGAAAAAGTATAAAAATAATTTGACAAAGTAAAAACTATTACTTAATTTTTGACAAAATGTATTCATTATTTTAAAAAAAATACATATTTTATTCTAACTTTTTTATCTTTATAGTATACATAAGAAATCGTATTATGAAAAAGAAAAAAACTAAAGTATTATTTATAACATTTATTTTTTTATCTTTTAATTTAACAAGTATATTTCCTTTAAACAACTTCAAAACATCTATTAATCCTGCACTGTTAAAAGAATCGTGGAGTGCAAAATGGATATGTTATCCCGAGGCGTCATATTATGATTATGGAGTTTATCATTTCAGGAAAACATTTAATTTACAGAATATTCCAGATTCTTTTATAATTCATATTAGTGCAGACAACCGATACAAATTATATTGTAATGGGATAGAAGTATCCACTGGACCTGAAATAAGCGATATAAGAAACTGGAAATTTTCTACCATTAATTTATCTCCATATTTAAAGAAAAATAAAAATACACTTACGGCAGTAATATGGAATTTTGGAGTTCTCTCTCCCTATTTTCAAATTTCTTCGAGAACCGGCTTTATTGTTCAGGGAAACTCCAAAATGGAGGAAATCGCTAACACAGATGAGAGTTGGAAATGTTATCACAACAAATCTTATAAAGGAATTCCAATAAATCCTGAAGAAATTCCATTTTTCTGTGTGGTATGTCCGGGTGAATACGTAAATGGAAATGATTATCCATGGGGATGGGAAATGCAAGTGTTCAACGACTCATCTTGGAAAAAATCTTTAGTTATCAGTTCCGGACATACAAAAAATACAAAACACTTCAGGTCAGAATGGATGTTAACTCCAAGCAGTATTCCCCCGATGGAAAAATACGAAGAAAGAATAAAAAACATAAGAATACAGGAGGGGATTGATGTTTCAAAAGATTTTTTAAGTGGAAAGAAATCCTTTGTTATTTCAAAGAATAAAACAGTAAAACTTTTGTTTGATTTAGAACATCTCACTACTGCATTTCCAGTAATTAAGGTGGATGGAGGCAAGAATGCAGAAATAAAACTCAAGTATGCGGAAGGACTTTGGAAGGACGCTCAGAGTAAGGGAGACCGAAACGTTGTTGAAGGGAAAAAAATGCTAGGATATTATGATATATTTATTTCAGATGGTGGTAAAGACAGAGTTTTTTCTACTTTATACTGGCGTGCTTTTAGATATATCCAAATCGAAATAAAAACTTCTGATTTTCCCATAACAATAAAAGATTTTAAAGTAATATTTAATGCGTATCCATTAAAAGAGCGAGGTTCTTTTGAAAGTGACGACAATAGATTAAAAAAAATCTGGGATGCCGGTTGGAGAACATTACGTCTCGGTGCACAGGAAACTTTTATTTCAGATGCATACTATGAGCAAATGCAATATATAGGTGACACACGTGTTCAGGCACTTGCTACATTATTTTCTTCAGGTGACGATATTCTTTTCAGAAATGCACTCGAGACCTTTGATAACTCAAGAACTGCCGATGGATTAACCTATAGCAGATTCCCTTCCAATATACCGCAGATTATTCCTCCATATTCATTGGATTGGATTGGAATGATTCATGATTTTTGGTTGTATTGGGACAATTCAGAATACATAAAAAAATTTTTACCCGGGATTCGTTCAGTGTTATATTGGTTTGAAACTCGTCTAAATAAAAACTATCTCGTCGGGAAGTTACCCTGGTGGGAGTTTATTGACTGGACAGAAACTTTTAAAGATGGTGTTCCTCCACTTAGGGAGAAAGGCGAATCATCGATAATTAGTCTCCGACTTGCAGCCACTCTCCGAGAAGCAGCTGACATTGAAGAACATTTTGGTAGTATAGATTACGCTAAACACTATCGCAAATTATCGAACAACGTTATTAGTTCTGTTTACAAAAATTGCTGGGATAAAAAAAGGGAAATGCTTGCAGACACGCCAGAAAAGTCCAGTTTCAGTCAGCATGCAAATATCTGGGTAATTCTACTTGATGTGATTCCAGAAAATAAGCAAAAAGAATTATTTACAAAGATTATTTCGGATAAAAATATTACACAATGTTCATTATATTATCAATTCTTTCTGCATTCTGCATTGAAGAAGGTTGGTCTTGGGGATAAATATCTTGAATTGATTAAGCCATGGTATGATATGGTAAATATGGGATTAACAACGTTTCCTGAAACGTCTCCCGAATCTGCAAGGTCGGATTGCCATCCCTGGAGTTCACATCCAGTTTTTTACTTGTTAAAAATTGTTTGTGGAATAGAACCATCTGCACCAGGTTTTAAAACGGTAAATATTTCTCCATATTTAGGTAATTTGACCTATGTCAAAGGTAAAATTCCAACTTCACACGGAGTTATTGGAGTAAATTACAAAAAAATAGATAAAATTGGTATGGAGGCAATTATTGAATTGCCAAAAGGATTAAAAGGAACTTTTAACTGGAAAGGTAAAACAGTAGAATTAAAAGAAGGGAAACAAACGTTTGTTATTAAATAATTATATATATAAAATTTATTTTTTCCTCATTCATTTTCAAATTGAATTTTAAGTATCTTCTTATATTGAGTTTGCTAAAGAAGTTGAGAAAATGGTCTGTTTTAAAACGTGATTGCCACGACCCTACCCCACAGTATGCAGGGGAATGTCGTGATAATTTACTTTTTAGGCAATCTCATTATAATAATTCTGAATTTTTTATTTTAAAAATTTATATTAGAAACGACAGATACTATTTAATAAAGTGAGTGATAATTCAATAGATTAGTAGTTTGAAATAAAAAGAGGGGAAAAGTTATGTCGTTTATAAGATTACGAAACATTTATTTCTATAAAACAACTACTTGTTTTTTGGGATTAATAATAATTTTCTGGTTTTTTCCCAGCAGGTCTGCTGATTGGAAAGAGGTGCAGAAATTGAAACTTGGATATATCACTGAGGTAGCCCGACATGCGATTGAACAGCAGAAGCGCAGTGCTATGCGGGAAGTTTCTATAATTTTTCCTGAGAATATAATTGATAGCCCAAAGATGAAAGTAATCAGTAAAAGTTCGAAAGCATTAAGGATAAAATTGACCGACGTTCATACTGAAGATGGACAACCGATGAAAGACGTTATCCGCTTCAAACTTGCGCAACCGATGAATATGCTTGATAGGGGGAGTGGCATATTAATAATTGTTGAGACGGAACCAAATTCCTCGAGAGAGATCCGTCTTGGGATGCGTTTTATTGGAGATGGTGGTAAGAAAACCGCGGACATTCTTCCATATATTCCGATTGTAAGTAATTGGGGTGATAATTCTTACGAGATTTATTTTGACTGGTCGTTCATTAATTACAGGAATGTACGTGATGCGATTGAGGTTCTGAAACGGGTAGAGGCGATTGAATTTTTGGCAGGTTCAATTTTGCGAGCGCCGGAACGTGGAGCAAGCAGGATACCACAATCAGCGACAATAACCATTTCAAACATAAAGTTAGTTGATTATCTGAAAGGGAGTTATGATCCAGCGCGGCACAGTTGGCAACAAAACATAGAGCCCGATTTGACTTTACAGCACCGCTGTCAGGAAGTGACAGGTATAGTTGCAATCTATGGAGGTAAAGAGGGGATACAATCGGCGATTGAGTCACTTGACCTTTGCGTGCGTACGCAGTGCTGGGATGGTAGTTTTCTCGATGGGCGTCGTGGTGCACGAACAGTCACGAGCGGGGAATACACGCACGGATTTGCCATTTATGGACTTCTGACAGGATATATTGCTCTTGAAGGGAAAAAGGTGACTCAACTGGATGAAAAGATTACAGTTGGGACTGATGCTATGACCCGCAGGGATTTTTACCAGAGAATGTTTTATCGTGCGGGTATGTCGAGGGCTGGGGTGACTACTCCATCAAACTACCGAGATGATATTATAGGAGGAAACACGCTCATAACAGGTGCTAATCGAGTGCTGGGATATGCAATAGGAATGCGTATGGTTGCTGACATACTAATGGATGGTGGAAAGAAAAAAGAGTTGCTTTCAAAATTTGATGAGATAATGTCTGAGATTTTAGATGCCCAGGGTAAATTTTCAGGGGGGTTTCCTATTCTTGCAGAGGGAGACAGGTTCAAGGGAGCTGGCATTCACTATGATAATTCTTATGTCCGCACGCATATGGATTGGTTGGTCATAGCGGTTCAACGAACTGGTGATTTGAGGTTTGTAGATATGTTAAGGCGTTATCAGGATGTTTTTAAAGCAGTGATGGATTCAGAAGGAAAAGGGCTTGTGCCTCTTTTATCGGAACGTGGTAGTTCAGACAGGCGTTCTAATGTACAACTGGTAATTCCAGATGCTACTGCTCAGGTGGGAATACGGTATAATCTTCCCATTATTGCCCAGTGGGGTTACAACTGCGGTATGGCAGAGTGGATTGACTGGAACGAGAAGAAAGGAAACTTCTGGACTGATATGAGTCGGATTCGTGGTTACAGGTTAGGCGCTCACTCTGCCAGATTACTTGATGATTTTAATCCAGAACCGGAACCGAGGGATATTGGTTATTTGTTTCCGAGGCAGTTTCCTATCTGGTCAACGAAACTTTTCAACAAAAATAAAGAACTTGTCAAGACGTCGCACGTTTATATAAAACAGGATGGGACAATGGAGAACGATTTTAAGATTGATATTGGTCTTTATCCGGAAACCGTCGGAGTTCCTGTCTCAGTTAAGAGTCCTGAAGGGACAGTAATTGCCACTGCACTTGAACTGAGCGGATGGCCAGAACTTTTGCCTGAAAATGCTGATTTGACTGTTAGTGTGAATGGAGAAGTGAAGGGAAAAATTATGCCTGACAAACCGTTTGAAATAATGATTGTGAATAAAGCAGAAATTATTATCACTGGTCCTATTATCCAACTACCGCCGGAAGCAAGTAATGAAAAAATATCCTTCAAAGTTGTATTCTCGCTGGAATTACTGGAAAAACAAAAACAGTTGCCAGTTACGATTGTTCTGCACAGGGGGACTGTTCAGTATGTTCATAAATTCAAAGAGTAGTTCAAAAGTAAATAAAGAAAAAAATTTATAGTTAATCGCCACTCTTTAACTTGGGCAAAAAATAAACTATAGTGAAAAAAAGTAAATGGAGTTAATATGAATTTAAAAATGAAAAAGGTTTTAAAATTTGTTTATTTAATTTTAGAAAA
>CAZBIT010000047.1:1892-10232 GCA_964491835.1 uncultured bacterium | reverse complement strand
CTAATATTATTATTCTTTATTGCAGCTTTAATTGGTGGAATCATCAACATTACCTCTTTTGCCAGAACTAATTTTTTATCCAACCCCGGGATTAGTTTTTGAGAAATCACGCACTGCAACGTATCAGCAAGCCTCGTTCTAACTCTCTCCTGTTCCTGTGAAGGACATTCAGCAATAATCCTATCGATACTTTCAACTGCGGATGCGGTATGAAGCGTAGAAAATACCTTATGCCCACTGTCTGTTACCTCAAGAACCGTCATAATAGTATCAGAGTCTCTCATTTCCCCAACAACGATTATGTCGGGATCCTGACGAAGTGCCTGGATTGTCCCTTCCTTAAACGATTCGACATCTCTTCCTACCTCACGATGCCTTATAATACATCTATTTGGTTTATGAATGGTTTCAACGGGAGATGCAATTATTATAATGTGAGCATCGACCGTTTTATTATTTGCATCGATTATACTATCCAGAGTTGAACTCTTACCCGAACCAGTTACACCGGTTATTAGAATAAGTCCACTTTTTTCATATGTTAGATTCAAGACCTTACTTACATTTGGATGAAAACCTAAATCATTAAAAGGTCTTATCTTACTTGAAATAAATCTGATATTTAAACAAATATGATTTAAATCAAAATACACATCTCCCCTGAAACGAATGTATCCTCCATTAATGTCAATTTGATATGAAAAATCGAGATTTTTCTTCTTGTATAAAACTTCTCTCTGTTTCTTTATAAATATTGATTGTAGAAGAATGTCGGTTTCAATTATATCAAACTCCCCGATATTTTCTTCGGGATTTTTTCTATCATTAACTCTGTACCAGGCAAACTTTCCGCATCCCCATCCTCCTATATCAATATCAGATGCATTCTTTTCAATCATCTTTTCTAAGAGACTTTCGAATTTTCCTTTAAGAACAAGCATTTCTTGAGAAGATAACCTTTCAATTTCATCTCCTATTATAACTATCTTTTCCACACCATCTACATTTCTTGGAATTGAATTTTTTACCTTGTCAATTATATTTTTGTAATCCATTTTAATATGTTTCCATTAACTAAAAATTTTTTAACATTACATTATCTAACAAAATCTATTCATACCAGGAAATTATATTCGTTGTTGCCATTTGTGAAACTGGGTCAGAAAAAACGTTGGGTGCAATTGGGAAATATGGTGGATATTTAAATTCCAATCTATCATCATATCTGTATAATTTTCTGTAGCCGGTTGGAGTTGCCGTTCCAACTGGACCTCTTACTTTCTGTATGATACCTCCATACACAACTAATTTCCCGGGCGGTGTAAAATATATGTTTTCTGCCCGAAATGATTCTGTTACAGTCATAATACTTGCATTTATTTCACACTTAATTCTATTATTTGCATTGTCTTTAACAATAACCTTTTGCATAGCCACCAAACCAAGCATATCTGTTGATTCTGGATTTGCCCTTGGGTCGCTCGCGCACAAAATATCATCATTTATGTATATATTTTTTGAGGAAGAAACAGTAACCTGCCCTTTTACTACGCCCTCAACGTAAACATCTTCTTCACAACTGATAACGCCATTTATATCGCTAAGATTTGCTGTCTGCCAGGAACCTCCGGAACTAAATTTATAAAGATAACTTCCATCATTTTGAAATTTAAGCCACAAATTTGAGCCAGGGACATAATGTCCTCCACTTTGAGCAGCATTTCTAAGAGGAGTAAGGTCAATAGGGAGGTCGATTCTACTTCTCCCAAAATCTGTTCCACCGTAAAAATGAGGTGTTGGCGTTCCCCCCTTTACATAAGTTGGACTCACACTCGAAACAAGTCCATAAAACACGGGGCTCCCCATAATATAAAACTGGTCGTTAGTATGAACGGGACCATAAAGAGTATCCTGAGTATTAAAATATATCCCACTCTCTCCATCTGAAAAATATGAAAATCTTGAGAACCTGTTGCTTGGAGGAACAACGTTCACATACACTTTTGCAGAGTCAGCACTTCCATTATAATTCGCAGTCGCCTTTATACTAACTGCATTCTCTCCAATTCCTGCTTCACTTAAAACTGCGCTACAAAAAGTCCCTCCTGCAAAAGGATAATTATTAAAACCATCCCTCCAGTTATGGTTCTGTGATAATTTCCTTAAACTAAGATTTATTCCGCTATCCACAAGATTTTTTGCCATAATCCTTTCATAATGAGAAGCAGAATTCTTAACCGAATCTGTTCCATATTGATTCAAACTCCCAGAAATTATCCCAAACAGCACCAAATATCCAATTATCATTATTAATGACGATTTACCAGGCATTTTTATATAATATTTTTAGGTTTAACTTTTTTCTTTATAAATACTTTTGAATAATTATTATCTTTATTTATTGTGTTTTCAACTTCGAACGTTACTTCTATCTCTTTTATTTTATTAAGAATGTTCGTTACCGCACCGGTACTGTCATAGTAATTAATCTTAAAATACGTCAATCCAAGTGCCGAACCCGATGTTTGTAATCCATTAACTATCCTGTAAAATAATTTGTCATTTGGATTGCTTGTCCCGGATGCATTATTTACATAATATCTAATGGAATCTACATTACCATTATTGTCAATATCAGAAAGAAAAGATATTTCATTTGAATCAGCATATATAATAGAATTTTCTTTCACGGTCACATTATAACCAATTTTTTTAAGGTCATATTCAATTACGTCAGAAAGAGTTGTGGCATTTTTTTGCGTTATAGTCCAAAGATTACTAATAATTCTTTCGTTTGATAGATTATTGTTAAAAAGTAAAAGCGTCAGCATTAAAAGAGACCCCACAAACATCGAACCCATTATATCCCAGTAAGTACTCACCTTATAACCTCAAATAATTATTTACGAAAACAAAACAAATAACTAAACTTTATAGGATTTGGCATAACTTCATTAAACACATTTATTTCCATCTTTTTATAAAATCCTTTTTGATTAACCCACTGTTCAACATTGGTAGAATCAACATATCCCACTTTCACCGCAATCGAACACTTACCGGATGAAGTAGAAATAATTTTCGTTAAGCCATTATAATCGTCAATATCATCGAAAACGGGATAATTTTCCCCATATTCTTTGCCAAGAGAATCTGGAGCAGTGAAGTTATTGGGTAAATCAGAAGAAGGATTAACAGATAATACTTCATCAAAAAATTTTCCATTTGCTTCCTCAATAATTTCCTGTCCAATTGATGAAGAAATTATTAACATCCCACTTTCAGAAATTGCATTATAATTATGCAAAATCGCTCTGTTAATCGATAAAATTGCTGTAAACAATATCACACCAGCACAAATAACAGACAACATATTATTACCCATATTAAAACCTTCAAAATCTTTTGTTAATAAACTCACTCATCAGTTGTTGCAAATAATATTTCTTCACAAGTTGTAATACCTTCTTTAATTCTCTCTTTTCCTGATTCTCTTAAAGTTAGCATCCCATTTTTTTCCCCTGTTTCTCTTATCGCTTCTTCATCAATATTATCTGCTGACTTTATAATAATATTTCTAATTTCTTTATTGAAAAGAAGCGCCTCATGAATAGCAATTCTTCCTCTATAACCAGAATAACATTTATTGCATCCAACTGCCTCATAAATTGTAAAAGAATTAAGTTCTTCATCTGTAAAGCCAAGGGTAGATGCAACATTAGGGTTTATATGTTTTACAGGTCTTTTGCAATGAGGGCAAAGCATTCTAACAAGTCGCTGGGCAACAACTATATTAATTGCGTATGCAATAAGAAACGTTTCTGTCCCCATCTTATATAATCTTGAAACTACGCTTGGAGCATCATTTGTATGAAGAGTTGCAAACGTAAGATGTCCTGTATTTGCAAGTTTAATAGCAATTTCTGCGGTTTGCAAATCTCTAATCTCACCCACCATAACTATATCCGGGTCATGGCGAAGAATTGACCTCATTGCTTGATTAAAGTCCATTTTTGGACCAATTTTTAACTGACGGGATCCTTTAATAAGATATTCCACAGGTTCTTCTACTGTAAGTATATTCAAAGAAGGATTCATAACATGAGAAAGAGCAGCAACAAGAGTAGTACTTTTCCCACAACCTGTCGGTCCTGTAAGTATAACAAGCCCTTGTGACTTACTAATTGATTGAATAAAATGCGTCATTGCCGTTTTTTGTAGTCCCAACATATCAAGGTCTGTAATCATCTTTCTATCATCAAGAACCCTTATTACGATACTTTCCAATTTTCTCTCAAATTCTGCTCCAATTATAGGAAGAATAGATACCCTGAACCTGATGATACTATCATCTATCTTTCTTTGAATAAAACCATCTTGAGCGGATTCTCTTTCAAACCTGTCAATATTCCGAGAAATATCCTTAAAAACCGCAGCCAATGCTTCTGGTTTCGTATTTTCCTGAATGTGCCATAATCTTAGTTTGCCGTCAATTCTGAAGTGAATCTCTATTTTATTATTCTCTTTTGGAATTATATGTATATCACTTGCATTTTTTCTTACCGCCTCAACAAGACATCCCTCTACAAGATTAACGAGAAAACCCTTATTAATCTCTCTATTAAGTGCTTCTTCATCGATTTCAGTTTCTTCAAAGATTTCAATTTCATTTTGAATATCATTCAAATCATTTAAGAACTCATTTGCGTGCAATCCCAATTTTTCTATCAATTCATCAATAAATTCCACTGACGAATACAATATCTCATACTTCGGATACCCAAAAAGCACTGCAATCTCCGGTATTATCCTTTCCGTTGGGTCGGGAGAAATAACAACTAAAATATCCTTTTTCTTATCATCTATCTTAAATGGTAGTAACTTCTTATTAAGAATCATTTCTCTTTTGCCATTTTTAAGATTGTCGAAAATTCCCTTGATAAACCCTAATCTCTCCTCATTGACTATATCGCAGGACGGGTCAAACACTCTGAAACCATAAGCTTTTGCAATCGCTCTAAAAACCTTATCTCTATTAATTCCAAAATCATCAATTAAAATTTCACCCAATCTCCTTCTTTTTTCAAATGGTTCGCTATCCTGAACTTTCAAAGCATTCTCCACAATCTGACTCCCCACAATCCCCTGCTTTATTAGAATTTCTCCTAATCTAATATTCTTCGACATTCTATAACTCAACTGTTTTAAATAACATTACTATTACATTTTAACTTACACATAATATTTCATCGTCATTGGAAAAATGGCGATTTTGGTCTTATCACTGCAGTTTCCGATGAAACTATCGTTAATGCAACTAAAACAATCATAATGAAAATTCCAATCATTATCTGAATCGATTCTATGATATTTTTTAATCTATAAGTAGTTTCCTTTTCGTAATAATTTGCAAGTTGTAGAGAAGAATATTTCAAAGTTCCAGTTTCAGCACCTGCAGTAAAACGTGAAAGTGCAGTCCTTGTAAAAATGCCACTTTTTTCAAGCGATTCCACGATTCCTTTTCCCTCTTTTAGCATAAGTGGAATGGAAATCTCTTTAATTTGTTTTTCCATATATTTATTATTACATGCTTCTGCTGCTATTCTTATAACTGATACGTTATCTCCAGAACCACTATATAGCGAGTGAAATACTCTTGAAAATATCTCGATACTCGTTTTATGAAAAAGTGCCCCCAAAAGTGGAATACGAATGAGATATTTATCATACATCAACTTCCCTTTATCAGTTTTAATAAATTTTATGAATATTATTACAACGATTAAAAAAACTCCAATTAACCATATAATATTCCCTTGTATAAAATTGCTTATATATAATGTTGCTTTTGTCATTGGAGGTATAGGTATTTCAAACTTCTGGAACATCTCAGCAGTTTTCGGAAATATATAAGCAACGTAAAAAATCACCGCACCAAACATCGCAACGACAACCGCAATCGGCTGAATCAATGCCTGTCTGACATTTTTTCTAAAATCTTCTTCTCTTTCCATAAATCTCGCCGTGCTTTCATAAACAGAAACCATATCGCCACTTGTTGAAGCAATGCCTAACATATATGCAGAAAATTTACCGAGAACATTATTGTGCTTTTCAAAAACCTCTTTCCCATCCTTTCCATCTTTCAAATCTTTATTTATCTCTTTTATCGTATTTTTTAAAGACCTATTCTTTATGTCATTTGCAAGAAGCTGAAGAATTTCGTTGTAATTTAGTTTCTCTTTTAGCATATCAGCACAAAGCCGAATAAACATAACAACATCCTTTACAGGGGGTTTCAAATTTAAATTCAATAACTTTCTCCGCACAAATTTTACCTGATACCCCATTTTTCGTAAAGCCTTTTCCACTTCTTCATGAGAATAAGCACATTGTTCTCCTCTTACGTATTTTTCATTCTCCTTTTTCACTTCATATAAATAGTTCTTCTTCTTTTGAATACAAGTTATTCTAATTCCTTTTCCTTTTGTAATATCCTTTATTCTTTTCTCTACAATTCTTCTATTACTTGCGGAAACCACCCCCTGTAAAGGCTTTCCACCCACCGTTATTCCTTGATATCTGAATTCTGCCATCTTAATATATTGTTTAATAATTTTTTTCTTTCTGTAGCCATTCCTAATCCTCAATATTTATATTGTTTTAGGCAGGAATGGCTACGTTACCAAATGAGTAGATGAACGAAATTCAATTCATTATCTACTTGTTATTACAGGTGCTGATGTAGAATCAGGATAAACTGTAACAGCCACAGTAATGGGAGTCCCATCTTTGTCTCCATCCTCAACACCCACACCTGTTAACGTAAAACTATTCTGCAGGGGGTTAGTAATGTTATAAGAACCGTTATGATTACTCGAACTAACGTTAATATCACTCAAAGTAACACTTGCAAACGATTTCCCACCACCACCAAGAGCAACTGGCTTCATATACCATTGCTGTGAAGAAGCAGATATTCTCTGTAAATCGTTCATAACTGCGTCAAAATTCGCAGCAGCGGCTTGTTCACCAAAAAGGTTTATTCCTACAACAATTGCAATACCTACTATAATAACCCCCAACACGATTAATAAGAGTTGTTGTTGACCCATAACAAATCCCTCCTTTTAAGTTTTTTTGACTTCTGCAGTGAATTCAACGAATTAAAACTCACCCAAAACCATCTGCCCCTCCCGAAACAGACACTTTTAGGAATTACTTTTAACTCTACATATTTCACTGCAAAAGTCAATTTCATATTTTTAAACCTTATTTAACCTACCATATAACAAATCAAACACTGTGCCAATCAATAATTATCTAAATTCTTAATTAATATAAAAACCTGATATTTCAATATTTAGGTGAATTGATTGTCGGTGGGAAATGGATTGAATTCTATTATAATATATTTGTGGAAATTGAACCAATTATGATAATTGGTTAATACTCACCAATTATAAATAAAAAAAGCAGTATATAAATTATATACTGCCTTTTTTTCTTGGAGGTATTACTTTGGCTATTGGTGATTTTCCTCCAAAAACTACAAAAAATTATTGCATAAAATTATGTTTTTATTCTAAAAATTATTGATTTGATTGTAATAATCCTATTCATTATATCGACAATAATTTTATTTTCTTTAATGATTTTTTGATTTTTTTCTAAAATTTATTTTAATATCTTATATGAACCTATTCTGTTTTTTTCAAAAAATTTTATCAAGACAAAACCTGCTGCAAATCCACCAATGTGAGCAAACCACGCAATACCACCGATTCCAAGACCAGCACTATATATTTGAAGTATAAACCATAGTCCTAAAACAATTACGGAAGGTACCCAAATTGTGCGTATAAAAAATAAAAGCCAAATCACGACAAGAACCTGTGCTCTTGGATAAAGGAGCAAATATGCCCCCAAAATTCCCGCAATTGCTCCGCTTGCTCCAACCATTGGTATAGCAGAATTTATATTGAATAATATATGTGTAAAACTTGCTGCACAACCACAAATAAAATAAAAAATTACAAATCGCAAATGACCTACTGCATCCTCAATGTTATTTCCGAAAATCCACAAGGAAAGCATATTCCCAAAAAGATGAAATATATCACCATGAATAAACATAGACGTTAAAATTGTTAATTGCACTGGAAAAGGACTATGGGTTATTTCATAAGGTATGGCTCCAACACTAAAAATAAACTTTTCCGCACCCATTCTCAATGTAAGTTGATATATAAATACAGCAACATTACTTGTTATAAAAAATATTGTAATATAGGGAAATTTCCAAGTCGGGTTATTGTCTTTTATAGGTATAAGCATAAT
>CAZBIT010000047.1:0-1792 GCA_964491835.1 uncultured bacterium | reverse complement strand
TATTAAAATATCTTCATTTAGAATATAAATACATATATCCGATAATTTTATAAATAAACTTTGCAGCAATGTAATCTGAAAAAAACTGACCTGAAATCGGCGAAAACTCGACAAAATCAATGCCTATAACATTTTTTCTCTTAATAAGGTTTTTTAAAAAACTTAACGTTTCATTCCATAAAAACCCATCCGGTTCAGGTGTCCCTACCGCAGGTATCACAGAAGGGTCAAAAAAGTCAAAATCGAAGGTAATGAAAACATTATCACAAAGCATATTAATTATATTATTCCATAATTTTTTTTCACGTATTTCAGATGCATAAAAAACCATTAATTTATTTTCTTTAACAAAATCAACTTCTTCTTTGGTTGCCGTTCTTATGCCCATCGAAACAACATCTTTGTGAATCTCATAAATTCTTCTTAAAACAGAGGCATGACCGTAAGGATTATTTTGATACGAATCGTATAAATCACAGTGTGCATCCATATGAAGAACGGTGAATTCTTTAAAATATTGAGAAAAAGCCATAACTGAACTAATAGAAATGGAATGTTCACCTCCTATTATTATTGGTATTTTTTTATTTTTAAGGAAAAATTGAACATAAGAAGAAATTTCATTGGCTGCTTTTTTATTATCATTTGTATTAGTAGTAAATTCTTCAATCGTTGCAATGCCTTCAAAGCAAATTTCTCTTCCTATTTCAATGTCATAAAATTCAAGTTGATGAGATGCCTCTATTATTTTACTTGGTGCATATCTTGTCCCCACTCCATAACTTGTTGAAATTTCCAACGGAATTGGAAGAATAACTATTTTGGAATTATCAAAATTAGAATATTCCTCTGGCAATCCAAGAAAATTGTTTTTCGATTGTCTTACTTTAATTCCCATATTGGCAATCAATGAAAAATTTATTATGTTAAATAAGTCGTAATTAATTTGTATTGTTTCATATATGTGTTTATTAAAATTTTAGTAGCATTGATTCTATTAATTTTTGGATTAAAAATTAATTGATTAGATATAATTACCTATGATAAATAAAAATAAATGCTAAATGTGGATTTAAATTGATGAAACCTGAGCAATCCTTTAAATCATTATAAATATGAAAATTCGCACAAAGAAAGTTTTACGGAAGCAAAACCACTGCAGCTATAACTGTCGTCCACAGCCCTCTTTTATCTCCAATTGCTGATTTTGTAATATTCATTGTTCTAACAATTTTTCCGCTAATCTTCCAAATTTCTTTTCTTTCATCATAACTTTTATCGGGGTCAAAATCAACACCAAGAGTAGTTGCAAGCATTTCAGCAGCAAGGTCTTCAGCGTATTCGCCCGCCTTTTCTCCAATTATGCCATAACAGTGATGTTCCGAAAGATAGCCATATTGATTTTTATCACTTGGGATTGCGATTCCAATTGATGCGGCAAGTAATCTATGAGGTTCATTTGTTGAATTTCTACTGAGGACACAGTGGACAATCTGACCGGGTTTCACATATTTCTGTGCCTCTTTTTTAGAAATTAATTTGCACTTGGGGGGTAAAATACTCGAAACTGTGACTAAATTTAATGCTGCAAGTCCCGCGTCGCGTAAAGCCATCTCAAAACTTGCAAGATTCTCTTTGTGTCTGCCAACTCCGGCACATAAAAATATTTTGGTGGGTATATACAACTTATTTACCTTTTCTTTTAGCACATAAAATTTATCTCTTTTTATACTATAGATTTTTAATTTCCTAATATAAATTATATTTTTTTTATAATCAATAAAAAATTTTT